>JANNFM010000616.1:0-4920 GCA_031379795.1 Alphaproteobacteria bacterium | reverse complement strand
CGGGTGAAGCGGCGCAGGGATCTGAGCACCTTGACCTTTTCGTTGCGGACCGAGTCGGGCTCCATGTCGGCGGGGGGTTCCATGGCGACCAGACACAGGAGTTGCAGCATGTGGTTCTGCAGCATGTCGCGCAGCGCGCCGTACTCGTCGTAGTAGGGCCAGCGCTCGCCGACGCCCTCGGTCTCGGCCACGGTGATCTGCACGTGGTCGATGGTCAGGTTGTTCCAGAGCGGCTCGAACAGGGTGTTGGCAAAACGCAGGGCGATCAGGTTCTGGACCGTCTCCTTGCCCAGATAGTGATCGATGCGGAAGATCTGGTTCTCGTTGAAAATCGCCCCCAGCGCCGTGTTCATGTGCCGCGAAGTTTCGAGATCGCGGCCGATGGGCTTTTCCAGCACGATGCGAGACTCCGGCGTTGCGAGGCCGGCGCCAGAGAGCGCGGCGCAAACCCGCTCAAACAGGCTGGGGGAGATCGCCAGATAGAAGAAGGGCCGCCTGGCCTTGCCTAGCGCCGCCTTGATCCGGGTCGCGCCCTCGACGGTGGTCGCGTCGGCGCCCACATAGTCCAGCCGCTGTGAAAACCGCGTCCAGACCTCGGCGGTGATCCCTTCCGGCCGGTCGGTCAGGGTCTTGTGGGTCAGCTCGACGAATGCCTCGCGGGTCATCGCCGCCCGTGCAGTCGCCATGATCTTGAAGCCGTCCGGCAGAAACCCGTCGGCGTCGAGGAAATACAGCGACGCCAGCAGCATGCGCCGCGCGAGGTCGCCGGTGCCGCCAAATAGCACAATCGCATCCGCCTGCGGCGTCTTGGGCATGGATCCGGTTCCTGGTGTCAGTCGGGGGTAAGCACCCTGCCTCGCCCCCCGCCGTCAAGGGGTCAGGCGTTGTAACCGTCGACGATATAGACCCGACTGGTCGACGTGGCCTCGCGGATTGGCAGTATGGCCAGGTACTCGGGCGAGTTTCGCCAGGCCCTGGCCGCAGCGCGGCTCTCGAACCGCAGCACCACCAGCCGGTGCGGCGGCTCGGCCCCATCCACCCGCTCCGGGGCGCCGCCACGCACGACGTACTCGCCGCCATAGGCTTTCAGGATATCCGGCACCTGATCGGCGTAGGTCTGGAACCGGTCAGGTTCGGTGACGAGGATTTCGTTGATCACATAGGCGGGCATGGGGTCTCCTTTTCGAGATCTAGCCGCCCTGTCGGGACGTGAAAAGCTGAGTGTCCGGACAGACCCGATGTTGCAAGGGCGCACGGGGCGTTCGAAAGCTGGTCCGGGGCCGATCAAGGCCCCGATCGGATCTGACTTATGACCCAGCCTGCGCCAAGATCATTCACCGCCGAAGTCCTGGACACCGTCAGGACCGTCGGGCTGGCCCTGCTCATCGCGCTGGTCCTGCGGGTATTTCTGTTCCAGCCGAACACCATCCCTTCGTCTTCGATGGAGCCCAACCTGCTGACCGGCGACTATATGATCGTGAGCAAGTACGACTACGG
This sequence comes from Alphaproteobacteria bacterium, assembly GCA_031379795.1. Taxonomy (GTDB): domain Bacteria; phylum Pseudomonadota; class Alphaproteobacteria; order Caulobacterales; family Caulobacteraceae; genus Phenylobacterium. The sequence continues at coordinate 3,423 of JANNFM010000616.1, read as the reverse complement.
CTGGAGCCGCCATTCCGTGCCATTCAGTCCGCCCCTGCCCGCCGGGCGTCTGAATGAACAGACGCCGCGTCGGGGGGATGTGATCGTGTTCCGCCTGCCTCGTGATCCCAGCCAGACCTGGGTCAAGCGGCTGATCGGCCTGCCGGGCGATCGGGTGCAGGTGTCGGGCGGGGTTATCTCCGTCAACGGCCGTGCGATTCCACAGGCTACAGCGGGGCAGACCCAGGATCCGGATTCGCCGGAGGTGACGGTGACGCGGGTCTGGGAGACGCTGCCGGACGGTCGGCGCTATCTGACCTTTGATCGTGGACCGGATCACCCTGGAGATGACACCGAGGTGTATGTGGTGCCAGATGGCCATGTCCTGGCCATGGGCGACAATCGCGACAACTCTCTCGATGGCCGCTGGCCCCGGGAGATCGGCGTTGGCTTCATCCCGATGGACAATCTGCTGGGGCGCGCGCGGTGGGTGCTGGTGTCCTGGCGGCAGGGCGCGTCGCTGTTCAAGCCCTGGACCTGGGTCACCCACCTTCAGCCGGACCGGATGTTCAAGCCGGTACGGTAGGTCTATCGCACGAATTCGGCCCGCGTAATCACGCCATCACCATCGGCGTCCAGGCTTTCGAAGGCCGTGATCCGGGTGGCGCGGGCCAGCGCCGGCGCCGCCGCCGCACCGACGGCGGCCGCGATCATGGCGCCGGCGAGCAGCTGGTGCAGTCGGCGCCCCGCAGGCGGGGATGGGGCGGTCGTCAGGCTGTGGTCAATCAGCGACCGCAGCTCTTCGCTGGCGGATCGGCCCCCGGCGCGGCAGTGCGCCATGAACGCCTGTTTCGTGGAAAAGGGGATCCGGATCTCGAGCGACTCGCTCTTCTTCGGGGGTCTGGGTTGAGCCATTGAGGTGACGCCAATGCGCGGCTCGAAGCCGCCGACATGGGAACGAACCCGATTTCACCGCGCAGGAACAGCAAAAACGTGTCCGGACGCGGGCATTCGCCAGATGCACAGGCCGCGGACGCCGCCAAGGGTTGCCATTTTTCAAACGCTTGTTAGACCGCACCGCGATGGCCAATGATCTGACTGACAAGCCCAAGGCGGACGGCGAAACCTACGACGACCGGCCCTTCCATTCGGAAAACCTGCCGCCGGAGGTGCGTGCGCCGCTGGCCCCCTTCGAGGGTGCGGAGCCGCCCTCGCCGAAGTGGTTCAAGGATGCCATTGCCCAGGAGCCCGAGCGTGGCTTTGTGACCTCGCATGGCGCGAAGATCGAGGTGCTGACCTGGGGTGAATTGGGCAAGCCCGGCCTGTTGTTGATCCATGGCAATAGTGCGCACGCCGACTGGTGGAGCTTTATCGCCCCGTTGCTGGCCAAGGATTTTCGGGTCACGGCTATGTCGCTGGCCGGGATGGGCGCCTCAGACTGGCGTGACACCTACAAGTTCACCGACTTCGCCGACGACGCCGAGGCCTGCGCGCGCGGCACCGGTCTCTATGACGGCGGTCGCAAGCCGATCTACATCGGCCACTCGTTCGGGGGCGGACAGGTGTTTTTCGCCGCCATGCAGCGTCCGGAGAACATGCACGCCGCCGTTCTGGTCGACACCGGCTTTGGCGGTCCGCCGCCCGAGGCGCTGGAAGAGCGCAAGAAGCGGATGGAGCAGATTCGCAACATCCCTACCGCTGATCGGCCCAGCCGCATCTATCCGACGGTGGCCGCAGCGCTGGCGCGGTTCCGCCTGATGCCGCCGCAGCCGACGGACAATCTCTACATCGCCGACTTCATCGCCAGGCGCTCGCTGAAGCAGGTGCCGGTGGCTGATGGATCCGGGATCGGCTGGACCTGGAAGTTCGATCCGGAGATGTGGGAAAAGCTGGACCGCTCAGCGATGACCTCGATGGTCACCGGAACCAGTCCAGAACCTGCCGCCAAGTCCAAGGTGCCGATGGTGCATCTCTATGGCGACAAGAGTCGGATCATCGAGAGCCGGAAAGCCGGTCAGCCCAGTGTGTTTTCCGGCCTGATGCGGGAGATCGAGATCCCGGACAGCCACCACCACGTGATGATCGATCAGCCCCTGGCCCTGGTCGCAGCACTCCGGACCCTGCTGGCGACATGGCCAGCGTAAGTAGCCTTTAGCTTGAGCGACGCGGGCGGTTCGTGTATCGCCCGTGGCGACGTTTTCCTATTGCAAGAGTGACCTTGATGGCTGGCCCGTCTTCCGACTACCACCGCGGCGAAATGGAAATCACCGAGCAGACCAAGACGTTTCATCTGATCATGGGCATCACCAAGTGGGGGTCGCTGGTGCTGGCGGCGTTCCTGCTTTTCGTGGTGCTGCTCACCTGCACGGCAACGGGCTTCATGGGCAGCGCGATTTCGGGTGTTGTCCTGCTGGGATTGGGCATCATGCTTCTGCGCGAGAAGCCCGGCGCCGACCACTAGGTCTCACCGCACTCAGGCCATTCCGACGGCCACACTGGCTTTGGCGCTACATCTGAATTTCCCGAAGGATATCGCGGCCCATGGCTGTTATCGCCGTCACCAGAGAACGCCGCGCCGGTGAGACCCGCGTGGCCGCGGTGCCCGAGACGGTGAAGAAGCTGATCGCGTCAGGGTTCTCGGTCACGGTCGAGGCCGGAGCGGGATCTACGGCGGCCTATGCCGATGCGGACTATGCCGCGGCGGGTGCGACCATCGCCAAGACAGCCAAGGACGCCCTGGCCAAGGCCGACATCCTGTTCAAGGTGCGCGGGCCCGAGGCCGACGAGATCAAGGCCCTGAAGCCGGGCACCCTCGTGGTCGCCACGCTGAACCCCTACACCGAGCGCGCCACGCTTGACGCCCTGGCCAAGGCCGGTGCGACCGCCTTCGCCATGGAGTTCGTGCCGCGGATCACGCGGGCGCAGGTGATGGACGTGCTGTCCTCCCAGGCCAATCTCGCCGGCTATCGCGCGGTGATCGAGGCGGCGGAGGCCTATGGCAAGGTCATGCCGATGATGATGACCGCCGCCGGCACGGTCGCCGCGGCCAAGGTGTTCATCATGGGTGTGGGCGTCGCGGGCCTGCAGGCCATCGCCACGGCGCGCCGTCTGGGCGCCGTGGTCACCGCCACCGACGTGCGGCCGGCCACCAAGGAGCAGGTGGAAAGCCTGGGCGCCAAGTTCCTCGCCGTCGAGGACGAGGAGTTCAAGAACGCCCAGACCTCCGGCGGCTACGCCAAGGAAATGAGCGCGGAGTACCAGGCCAAACAGGCCGATCTGGTCTCGGCCCACATCGCCAAGCAGGACATCGTCATCACCACCGCCCTGATCCCGGGCCGGCCCGCGCCCAAGCTGGTCAGCGCCGCCCAGGTGGCGTCGATGAAGCCCGGCTCGGTGCTGGTCGATCTGGCCATCGAACAGGGCGGCAATGTCGAGGGCGCGAAG
>JANNFM010000611.1:0-5447 GCA_031379795.1 Alphaproteobacteria bacterium | reverse complement strand
ATGAAATCCTGCAGCACATTGTCGAGGAAGCGCATGACGTCTTCGACGAAGGTGGGATGGTCGCGCCATTCCATGAAGGTCTCGGCATTGACCGAGGAGAGGCAGCAGACGGCCGTGCGGTCATTGCCCAAGTGATCCACGCCGGTGTGCAGCATGATCTCAGAGCACAGATTGGACTGACGCACCGAAAGGCCCAGATCGCGCTGATGCTGCGGCATGGCTCGGTTCACGGTGTCGGAGAAGATCAGATAGGGCTCGCCGGTCTGGAGCCGGACCTCAAGGATCTTCTGCCACAGAGAGCGGGCGTCGACCTCGCGGACCACCTCGTTGTTCTTCGGGCTGCGCAGGCCGAACATCTCGCCGTCGCGGACCGCTTCCATGAACGCATCGGTGATCGAGATGCCGTGGTGCAGGTTCAGGCTCTTGCGATTGAAGTCGCCGGAGGGTTTGCGGATCTCGAGGAACTCCTCGATCTCCGGATGGTGGACGTCAAGGTAAACCGCCGCCGAACCCCGGCGCAGGGACCCTTGGCTGATCGCCAGGGTCAGCGAGTCCATCACCCGGATGAAGGGGATGATGCCGCTGGTCTGGCCGGCGCCCTTGACCTTCTCGCCGATGGACCGGACGCCGCCCCAGTAGGTGCCGATGCCGCCGCCATTGGAGGCCAGGGCAACGTTCTCGTTCCAGACGCTCTGGATGCCTTCCAGGCTGTCCGGAACCGCATTGAGGAAGCAGGAGATCGGCAGCCCCCGGTTGGCGCCGCCGTTCGACAGCACCGGCGTCGAGGGCATGAACCAGAGCTGCGAGATGTAGTCATAGATCCGCTGGGCGTGATCGGCGTCGTCGGCATAGGCCGTCGCCACGCGGGCGAACATATCCTGATACGACTCGCCCGGCAGAAGGTAGCGGTCCTCCAGCGTCGTCTTGCCGAAGTCGGTCAGCAGCGCGTCGCGCGACCGGTCGACCTCGACCTTGCGGACCAGCTGCAGCTGCGGGCGCTCCACGCGCGGCGCAACTCTCTCAGAAGTCTCGGCAATCCCAACTTGCGCGGCTTCACTCATATCTCTCGAACCTATGCCCCTGAGGAGACCAAGGCGCTCCCAGCCCGTCTCCAGCCCCTACATGTTGTGTGGGTGTGCACCCTGACAACCCACATATGGGGCCACGTGTCCTAATGACTCGTCAATGAGGCGGTCGTTCCGCCCCCAGCTTTTTTCGTTAACGAGAGGTTAACACGCGAGGGCGCGCTCTCGGGAAGAAGACTATGGATGGGCGCCCGCTCACGACACTGTGATCGGCTCAAGCGTCCAGATTGAGCAGCGCCGGATCACCGCCCTGGGCCGTGATGTTGACGCTGACCACCCGCTCGACAGCATAGCGCAGCAAAGCGTGCGGGCCGCCGGCCTTGGGGCCCGTCCCCGATAGGCCCTCGCCGCCGAACGGCTGCACGCCGACTACAGCGCCGATCATCGAGCGGTTCACATAGGCATTGCCGGCGGGCACCGTCCGCATGACCTCGCGGGCGAAACCCTCAATGCGACTGTGAATGCCCAGGGTCAGGCCATAGCGTGCCTGAACCAGGGGTGCAGCGGCCTCGGCCAGCCGGGTCGGATCGTACCGAACCACGTGCAAGATCGGGCCGAACACCTCCTTCGAAAGGAAGGCGGCGTCGGGGATTTCCGCCAGGGTCGGAGCGAAGAAATGCCCGCCGACCGTCCCGGCGACCCGTTCGAGGATCAGCGCGTCCGCGGACAGCCGATCAACATGCGCCTCCAGCATCCGTCGGGCATCGTCATCGATGACCGGACCGATGTCGGTACGCGGGTCCGACGGATCTCCAACCGCCAAGGACCGCATGGCGCCCTTGAGACCGTCGATCAGCTGGTCGGCGGTCTCATGAGGGACGAACAGCAGGCGCAGCGCCGAGCATCGCTGACCGGCCGACCCGAAGGCAGAGACCATGACGTCGTCAATCACCTGCTCACGCAGGGCGGTTGTGTCGACGAACATGGCGTTCAGCCCGCCGGTCTCGGCGATGAACGGAACGATCGGTCCAGGGCGGGCCGCCAGCGAGCGATTGATCGCCCAGGCCGTCTCGGTGCCGCCGGTAAAGGCCACGCCGTCACAGCCCGGGTGGCTGACCAGCGCCTGGCCGACGGTCGCCCCGTCGCCCGGCAACAGATGCAACAGGTCTTCCGGAACGCCAGCGGCATGGAAGAGCCGGACGGCAGCCGTAGCGATCAGCGGGGTCTGCTCGGCCGGCTTGGCCAGCACGCCGTTGCCTGCGGCCAGCGCCGCGGCGATCTGACCCGCGAAAATGGCCAGGGGGAAGTTCCAGGGGCTGATACAGACGAACACGCCGCGACCATGCAGGCTGAGCTGGTTGGTTTCTCCGACCGGGCCGCGCAGGGTCTCGGGGCCAGCAAACTGCGTCTCCGCCAGATGGGCGTAGTAGCGGCAGAAATCGACGGCCTCACGCACCTCGGCGATGGCGTCGGCCAGGGTCTTGCCAGCCTCCCGGACACAGATTGCTATCAGCCGCTCAGCGTCGGCTTCCAGCGCATCACCCATGGCCCGCAGAACCCGCGCGCGACCTTCGCCGCCCCGCAGGTCCCAGGCCGCCTGCGCAGACCTGGCGGATGCAAATGCGGCGCCCACGTCCGCTGGCGTTGCGGTCCATACCTCGCCGATTGTGCGGGACAGTTTTGCGGGCGAAACCGCGGTCTGGCTCGGGCCGGACTTGATGAGGTCGCCGTTGACGACAGGACCAGCCTCGAGGGGCTCGCCGTCCAACGCCCGGATAGTTTCCACGAGGCTTTCACGAACGGCGCTGATCGACAGGTCCAGTCCCCGTGAGTTGTGCCGGCTGGGACCATACAGGTCACGTGGTGCCGGGATGCGCGGGTGCGGCCCGGAACCGGCGGCTTCGACGGTGGCGATGGGGTCGACCACGACCTTCGAGACCGGCGTCTTCTCATCCAGCAGGGCATGGACGAAGGAGGTATTGGTGCCGTTCTCCAGCAGGCGTCTCACCAGGTAGGGCAACAGATCCTCGTGGCTGCCCACCGGCGCATAGACCCGGAGGGGAAAGTCGCCATACCGATCCACCGCCGCGTCGTAGAGAGCCTCGCCCATGCCGTGCAGGCGCTGGAACTCGGGATTCAGGCCGCGCTGGCTGGCTATCAGCCGTACGGCGGCCAGGGTGTGGGCATTGTGGGTGGCGAACTGGCCGTAAAGGTGCGGCGCAGCGCTCAGCAGGGCGCGCGCGCAGGCCAGGTAGGACAGGTCCGTCGCGGCCTTGGTCGTAAACACCGGATAGCCTGGCAGGCCGGCGACCTGGGCGCGTTTGATCTCCGAGTCCCAGTAGGCGCCCTTCACCAGCCGCACCATCAGTCGCCGTCCGCTGCTGCGGGCGATCCCGGCAACCGCCTCGATGACCTCGGGGCTGCGCTTCTGATAGGCCTGAACCGCCAGGCCCAGACCCCGCCAGGCGCCAAGCGCCGGTTCGCGGACGAGCCGATCCAGAATCTCCAGTGAGATGACCAGGCGGTCGGCCTCTTCGGCGTCCAGGGTCAGGTTGATGTCGCCGCCCGCCGCCATCACCGCCAGGCGCAGGATACGGGGGTACAGGTCCGCGAACACCCGCTCAGCCTGACGGGCTTCATAACACGGCGACAGCGCGGAGAGCTTGACGGAAACGCCATGGCCGTACTCCGGCCCCAGGCCGGTTGCGGCCTTCGCCACAGCCGCTATGGCGCCTGAATAGGCGGCCTCGTAGCGATCAGCGTCAGCGTTTGTTCGGGCTCCCTCGCCCAGCATGTCGAACGAACAGACGAAGTCATCCGCCGCGGCGCGCTTGCTGGCCCTGGCGATGGTGGAGCCCAGCACAAACTGTTCGCCCATGATCCGGACCGCCGCGCCGACGGCTTTGCGGATTACCGGTTCACCTAGCCGTCCGGCCAGACGCTTGATGAACCCGGTCAGATTGCTGCGAGCTTCGTCATCTGGATCGATCAGACGTCCTGTCAGCATCAGGCTCCAGGTCGAGGCGTTGACCAGCAGGGAGTCAGACTGACCCGCGTGGCTGGCCCAGTCCGCCGAGGCGATCTTCTCGGCGATGAGGCGATCCCGCGTTTCCCCATCCGGCGTGCGTAGCAGCGCTTCGGCCAGACACATCAGCGCCAGGCCCTCGCGGGTGGACAGGCTGAATTCCTGCAGGAAGCTCTCGACCACGCCCTGCCGGCGGGTCGTCGTACGGGCCGCCCGTACGAGGGCTTCGGCCTCGAGCTGAACCGCCTTGCGATCCTGTGGGCTCAGGGGCCGGGCCGCCTGCAGCGCTCCGAGCGTCGCACGCTCATCGGCGAACTTGCCGCTGTCCAGGTGATCGAACGTCATAGCCTAGCTCCACGGATTTGAACGTCCGGAGTAATTTATATCTAGCAGGATGTGCTACGGGATATCGTGCGCAACGACGTTGAAGTCAGGGAGAAAGACATCCATGGCGAATAATCTACGGCTTGACGATATGGATCGGCGGTTGTTGAGGGTTTTGCAGGCGGATGGCCGGATCAGCAACGCCGATCTCGCCGAGCGCTGCAGCCTTTCTCCCTCGGCGTGCTCGGACCGGACACGCCGACTTCGCGACACCGGCTACATCACCGGGTTCGCCGCTCTGGTCGATCCCGCGATGGTGGAGCGTGGTGTGCTGATCTTTGTGGAGGTGGTGCTGGATCGCACGACGCCCGAGGTCTTTGAAACCTTTGCCCAAGCGGCCAGGCGCGCGCCGGATGTCCTGGAGTGCCACATGGTAGCTGGCGGTTTTGACTATCTGATCAAGGCGCGCGTCCGCGACCTGGCGGCCTGGCGCACGTTTCTCGAGGATGTCCTTGTCCGAATTCCGGGTGTCCGCGAAACGCGGACCTATGCCGTGCTGGAAGAGGTGAAGTCGACGACCCAACTGCCGATCTAGGCGTCAAAGCAAAGGGCCCGGCGTTGCCGCCGGGCCCTGAACTTTACATCGACGAACCTGTCGTCGATCGAAATCAGAAGTTGATGTCGATCGTCGAGCGGCGGTTCAGCGGTTCCTTCACGCCGTCGCCAGTGGCGACTGCGGGCATGGTCTCGCCTTTCCAGTCCACCGAGAGGGCGGTCTGGTTGACACCGGCGCCGACCAACGAGTCGGCAACAGCCTTGGCGCGACGTTCCGACAGGCGGACGTTGTAAGCCAGACCGCCGGAGGTGTCGGCGTGTCCGACGACAACCACGCGGGTGGCGTTGCCGGCCTTGGAGTAGTTGGCCGCGTCGTTGATCACCGCCTGGGCTTCCGGCGTGATCACGAACTGATCAAACGGTAAGTAGACGTTTAACTGCCGGGCTTCATATGCTGCCGCAACCGGAGGCGGGGGCGGCGGGGTAGGCGGCGGCGGGGGAGGCGGCGGCGGAGGCGG
>JANNFM010000599.1:0-1621 GCA_031379795.1 Alphaproteobacteria bacterium | reverse complement strand
CACCAAAGTACGCATCAGCTTTGAGTTGGATTTGCCACGGATCAGCAAATGTTCGGTTAAGGCGTCGACCGGCGCACGATCCATCTTGCAGGGCGACCTTGCGCCCCCTTGTCCAACTGATAGTGACGCAATCATGCTGATGAACCCGTTTGCGAACCGTCCTGTCCGCATCGCCGTGATTGGCCTGGGTTATGTGGGCCTTCCGCTGGCCGTGGCCTTTGCTGCTGAACGCGAGGTCGTGGGTTTTGATATCGAGCCTGGCCGCGTGCTTGAGCTGAAAGCAGGCCTGGACCGGACCCTGGAGATGTCGCGTGAGGCCCTCCTGGGCGTGGCGCGACTGACCTTCAGCGGTGATCCGGCGGCGATGGTCGACTGCAATGTCCTTATCGTGAGCGTCCCGACGCCGATCGATGCCCGCAATCAGCCCGATCTTTCGGCGCTCATTGCCGCCTGCCAGACTGTGGGTCAGGTGATCAGCAAGGGCGCTGTGGTGATTTTCGAATCCACTGTCTATCCCGGGGCCACCGAGGAAGACTGTGTGCCGGTGGTCGAGGCGGTTTCGGGTCTGACCTTCAACCGGGACTTCTTCGTCGGCTACAGCCCCGAGCGGGCCAATCCCGGCGATCCTCACCACCGACTGGCTGACATCGTCAAGGTGACGGCGGGCTCGACGCCAGAGGCCGCCGCGTTCGTGGACGCCCTTTATCGGACGGTGGTCGTGGCCGGCACCCATAAGGCCAGCTCAATCCGGGTGGCAGAGGCCGCAAAGGTCATCGAGAACACCCAGCGCGATCTGAATATTGCCCTCGTCAACGAGTTCGCCCTGATCTTCCAGCGGATGGGCCTTGATACCGAGGAAGTGCTGGCGGCGGCCGCGTCGAAATGGAACTTCCTGAATTTCAAACCGGGCCTGGTGGGCGGACACTGCATCGGCGTTGACCCCTACTATCTGACCTACAAGGCTGAGGCTCTGGGGTATCGGCCGGAGGTGATCCTTGCCGGGCGCAAGATCAACGACGCCATGGGCAGCTATGTCGCGCGCGAGTTGGTCAAGGAGATGATCCGGCGCGGCTCGACCATCAAGGGAGCTCGAATCCTGGTCATGGGCCTGGCGTTCAAGGAAAATACGCCTGACATTCGCAACACCCGGGTGATCGACATCATCCGCGAACTTCAGGACTTCGGCGCTCAGGTGGATGTATGGGACCCCTGGATCAGCCCGGACGTGGCGAAATCCGAGTATCAGATCGACCTCCTCGAACGACCATCTGCAGATCTCTACGACGGTCTTGTTCTGGCCGTGGCGCACCGCGAGTTCGTCGCGATGGGGGGCGAGCAGGTCCGCAGTCTTTGTCGTCCCGATGCAGTCATCTATGACGTGAAATGGCTGTTGCCCAGATCAGCCTCAGACCTCCGTCTCTAGCTAAAGGGTCACCGGGAACCCGGCCGCTGTACTGATTTCGGCCAGCGCCCCGACTTTCGGTGCCCTAAAATTGCGCAATGAGCGAGATGTTGCTTGTCCGGACAATCCGACCTTCCGCAGATCACCAGGGAGCGTCATGTTGGCCATGCCCTTTGGGGCGTTTCCTCCCTGAACTGGCCGCGCCCGCGAGGCGCGGCT
>JANNFM010000597.1:0-6313 GCA_031379795.1 Alphaproteobacteria bacterium | reverse complement strand
TCGCGGGCTATCGCCCTGATCACCTCGGCCGTGCGACGCGACCGCCATGCGGCGAAAGTGTTTCTGGACATTCTGGCACGCGGTCGTGACCCCCGCACCACACTGACCCTGATGACCGAGGCGGGGGTGCTGGGCCGCTACTTGCCGGAATTCGGGCGCATCGTCGCCCAGATGCAGTTCAACATGTACCACTCCTACACGGTGGATGAGCACACCCTGCGGGCCGTGGGCGTGATCTCCGAGATTGCGGCGGGGCGGATGCAGGAGGAGCATCCCCTCGCCACCCAGATCATGCCGCTGATCATGGATCGCGAGGCGCTGTTCCTGGCCATGCTGCTGCACGACACCGGCAAGGGCGGGGCCGGTGGTCAGGAGGTGGCCGGGGCCCGCGCCGCCCGCCAGGCCTGCGAACGTCTGGGCCTCGAGCGCTCCAAGATCGAGCTGGTGGCCTGGCTGGTCGAGCATCATCTGGTGATGAGTGACACAGCCCAGAAGCGCGACATCTCCGATCCCCGCACGGTCGCAGATTTCGCGGCCATCGTGCAGTCACCCGAACGGCTGCGTCTGCTGCTGGTGTTGACCGTGGCCGACATCCGCGCCGTGGGCCCCGGCGTCTGGAACGGCTGGAAGGGCCAGCTGCTGCGCGAGCTCTATTCCGCCACCGAGGCGGTGTTCCGGGGCGGGCGCGGCTCGGACGCGGCTGCGGCCCTGCAACGCTATCAGGAAAACGCCGCGTATGACGCGCGCGTCCGTCTGGCCAGGGTGGACGCCAGCGCCGAGCCCTGGGGCGACGCCATGGAAGACGCCTATTTCACCGCCTTTGACGACGCTGAGGTGCTGGCCCACGCCCGGCTGTCGCACGCCGCCAAAGACAACCAGGACGCCGCCGCCGAAGGCCGGGTTCGCCCTGACCTCAACGCCTCGGAAGTTGTGATTGCCGCCGCCGACCGCCCGCGCCTGTTCGTTGATCTGGCCGAGGCGATCACCGCCGCCGGGGCCAATATCGTCGGGGCCCGGGTCTTCACCTCGCGCCAGAAACAGGCCCTGGATGTCTTCTACCTGCAGGACGTCACCGGGGCCCCGTTCGGGGCGGTTGATCCCCGGGCCCTGAGCCGTCTGGCAGATCAGTTGGCCGCTGCCGCGCGCGGTGAACCCCATGGTCGGGAAGCGCGCCGCCAGGATCTGGCGCGCGCCGCAGCGTTCGCGATCACGCCGGCCGTCATGCTGGACAATGACGCCTCGGAGACCTCCACCGTCGTCGAGGCGTCAGGGCGTGACCGGCCAGGCCTGCTTGCCGCCCTCGCGCGCACCCTCTCCGATGCCGGCCTGCTGATCACCTCGGCGCACATCGGCGGCTATGGCGAGCGCGCCGTGGACGCCTTCTATGTGGTCGACGAGACCGCCGGAAAAGTGACCGACGCGCGCAAGGGCAATACCCTGAAGGCCGCCCTGCTGGCCGACCTCAACGCCGGCGAGGTCGAAAGCGCCAAAGCCCGCCGCACCAACCTCCAGCAAGCCCGCGCCAGCAGCGCGCGGTAGGGCGCGTGAGCCCGGCTGGTCCGGCTCATCAAATTGTTAGCTCGTCATGGCCCGGCTTGTCCGGGCCACCCATGATCTCCGTGGTGCCGAAAAAGGTGCATCGGTGCCGCCGCAACCTACCCGCGTCGCCCGCGATCATGGGTTACCCGGACAAGCCGGGTAATGACGAGCAGATTTGGGATTGATCCACCACAAGCATTGGCCGCTCGGCACCCTCAGGTCCGCGCGACCTTTTCCAGATTGATCGGCATCTGGCCACTGGCCACCCGGGTCTGGAACTCACTTGTCGAATTCTCGCGCGGATAGGGCGTTTCCGGGACCGCAACGCCCAGGAAGGCGCACAGCGGGTCCCAGCCCTCGGTGACGTTGAACACCAGCAGCCGGTCCTTTGGCACGCCGGCCACCACCGCCTCGGTGTGGCGGCGAAAGAAATCGACCATGAACGCCCGATCATGGATGTCGCCGCCGTACCAGTCATGGAGCTGGTCCATGAACACCTTCATCTCGCCGCCGGGCGGTCCGGGACGGTCGGGGTTGAAGATGGTCGCCTGGGTGGATGTGAACCACTTGTCCGGATCCCGCACCGTGTGCAGCACCTTGGCCTCGGGGTAAAACGCGGCCAGTTCACGCCAGTACGCGCACCCTGGGTGATCCACCATGGCCGTGAAGTCACCAAAGATGGCGTCCCAGTCCGGCTTGCCCTGCCCGGCGGCAATCCACAGCGGCACCGAGGCCGGACGCATGAACACCTCGACCATGTGATGACACGGCGAAAACCCCAGCTGCTCCAGCGCCAGCTTGGTCGACAACGTGCCGGTCCGCCCCAGACCAGAGCCGATGACTTTCAATCCCACGGTGAGGTTCCCCTGTTTTGCGAAACCTAACCCAGACCCCGCAACATGCACGACAAATCCACGCGCCACCCGCAAGCAGGGTCCAGTGGAGAGATTGATCGCCCACTCTGTCATTTTTAGCTCTTCATGGCCCGGCTTGTCCGGGCCACCCATGATCTCCGAGGCGCCGAATGAATTGCATCGCCGCCGCCGCGACCAACCCCCGTCGCCTGCGATCCTGGGTCGCCCGGACAAGCCGGGCGATGACGAGCTGGTTTTGGGATTCATCGCTATCAAGCTTCAATGAAACTGGCCCTCAGCTCTATCCACAACATGCACGACAATTCCTCACTCCGCCTGCACCATCAGCCCTTAGGTTGACGCGCCCGCCAACACAGCCGACCAACGCCCTGTGACCGATACCCCTGCCCCAGCCGAACCGCCGCCCAGGCGCCAGGGCCTGCTGCGCTCGTCGGCGATCTATTCGGGCCTCACCCTGGTCAGCCGGTTCATGGGGCTGGCGCGCGACCTGGTGATCACCGCCAAACTGGGGGCCAGCCAGACCATCGCGGCGGACGCCTATTATACGGCCCTGGCGTTTCCGAACCTGTTCCGGCGCATGTTTGCCGAGGGGGCCTTCGCCGCCGCCTTTGTGCCCGACTATGCCAAACGACTGGCCGCTGACGGGAAGGACGCCGCCGACCGGTTCGCCTCCGACGCCCTGGCCACGATGGCAGCGGCTTCCATCGCCATCACCATCGCCTGCCAGCTGGCCATGCCCTGGCTGATGATGGCCTACAGCTACGGGTTCCTGGCCGACCCGGCCAAGTTCAAACTGGCGGTGATCCTGACCCAGATCACCATGCCCTATCTGCCCTGTATGGTGATTGCGGCCCTGTTCGCGGGCACCCTGCAGGCGCGGGGAAAGTTCATCATCTACGGCTTCTATCCGACCCTCCTGAACGTGGTGATGCTGATCGCCATCCTGCCGCAGCATGACCCGGTTCAGGCCGCCTATGCCGCATCCTGGGGCGTGGTGGTCGCCGGGATCAGTCAGGCCGGACTGTGCTGGTGGGGCGCGCATCGCAGCGGCGCCCGCATCCATCCCCGCCACCTGAAACTGACGCCCGAAATCAAGGCGATGATCCGCCGCATGGTGCCGGGCGTGATCGCCTCCAGCGCCACCCAGATCAACTTGTTCATCTCGGCCACGCTGGCCAGTCAGGTGGCGGGCATGCGCGTCTGGCTGAATATCGCCGAGCGCTTTTATCAGCTACCGCTCAGCCTGGTCGGCGTGGCTATCGGGGTGGCCTTGCTGCCGCGCCTGTCCACCTCGTTTCAGCAAAAGGATCAGGCCGACACCCAGGCCGCCATGGATCAGGCCGTGGTGTTTGGCCTGGCGCTCAGTCTCCCGGCGGCGGCGGTACTTATGGGCATGCCGGGCTATCTGACCGATGGATTTTTTGTGCGCGGGGCCTTCACCGCCGAAGACGCCGCCAACGCAGGCAAGCTGTTGTTCCATTATGGCTGGGGCGTTCCGGCCTTCGTGTTGATCAAGATCCTGCAACCGGCCTTCTTCGCGCGTGGCGATACCCGCAGGCCGATGACCTGGTCGCTGATCTCGGTGGCCGTGAACATCGCCCTGGGTGTGGCGCTGTTCTTCACCCTGGGCTTTCAGGGCATTGCGCTGGCCACCTCGGTGGCCTCGTGGATCACGGTGATCCAGATGGTCGCCAACCTGCACGCCCGGGGTTACTGGACCCCTTCAGCGCGAGCCACCGGCAAGATGATCCGGGTGGCACTTGCCAGTGCGGCGCTGGGCCTGACGGTCGCCGCCGCCGCACATTTCAGGCCCGCCCTGGAAGCGCCGCTGGGAGATGGACTCGGTCCCCTCGGGGCCAAGGAGATTGCGGTTCTGTTGCTCTCCCTGGCAGGCGGGTTGTTCTACCCGTTGCTGCTGTTTGCGTTCGGCGGGGTCACGCCGTCCGAGGCCCGCGCAGCGTTCCGTCGGCGCAAGGGCGATACGGCTCCGCCGCCGGTCGAGGGCGCACTCTGACGGCTGGCTCACCCCCGGCGCCGTCGGGCGACACTGTCGCGCCTATCGAGGGGTTGCGCGCAGTCGCGATCCTGCTGGTCATCGCGTTCCACATCGGCCTGCCCGGCGTGCCAGGCGGTTTTGTCGGCGTCGACGTCTTCTTCGTGATCTCGGGCTTTCTGATCACCGGCTTTGTGGTTCGGGCGCGGCAGCAGGGCGGCGTCCTGGACCTCACCGACTTCTATGCGCGGCGGGTACGACGGTTGTTGCCCGCAGGCTGGCTGGTGCTGATCGCCGCCGCAGCGGTCAGTCTCGCCCTGCCGCCCGGCGACCGGCACCCGTCGTTCCTGTCAGCCGCCCTGTCGGCGGCGGGCTATGTATCGAACCTCCACTTCATCAACGCCCAGTTCGACTATTTCGACGCTGAAGTCGGGCGCAACCCACTGCTCCACACCTGGTCGTTGGGGGTCGAAGCCCAGTTCTACCTGCTGTGGCCATTGCTGCTGGGATGGGTTGCGAAACCGGGCAACCGGCTGTGGATCGCCATCGCCGTCGTGCTGGTCCTGTCCCTGGCCGCGTCGATCCTGCTGACGCCAGTGAACCCCGCGGCGGCCTATTTCGGCCTGCCGACCCGCGCCTGGCAGTTCGCCGCCGGGGGCCTGCTGGCCGCCGCGCCGCAAGTCATCCCGCCCCGGCTGGGACACATCCTTGGCGCGGCGGGTCTTGCCGTCATCGTGGCGACGGCGGCGCTGCTGTCGCGCCAGACGCTGTTTCCGGGCTGGGCGGCAATCTGGCCGGTGATCGGCGCCTGCGCGGTGATCTCTGGTGCCCGGGGCGGCGGCCCGATCAACCGGTTGTTGGGGTCGCCCCCGTTCCAGGCGATCGGCAAGGTCTCCTATGGCTGGTACCTCTGGCATTGGCCGATGCTGATCTTCGCGGCAGTGTTGGCGCCTGGCCTTGGCCTCGGGGGTCGCGCCGCCGTCGCCCTGGCGGCATTGGGCGTTGCAGCCCTGAGCTACCGGTTTGTGGAAACCCCGATCCGGCGGTCGCGGGCGCTGGCCAGTCGGCCCTGGCTCAGCCTGGCTCTGGGGGCTGTAGGCGTAGCGTTTACGATGTTGACGGTAAGTCTGCTCGGGATGACGCCCTGAGACTCAGATCGTGGTGCCATCAGCCCTGGACCCGCTTCGGTAAATCCAAATGCGCAATATCGTCTCGCTGTTGATCCTCGCTGCCGCCGCAGCGTTCCTGATTTTTGCCTATGTGCCCGCCTTTCTGCGACCGGCCCCGGACGTGATCGTCGGTCAGGACGGCTGGCTATATCCCGGCTGGGACCGCTTGGTCGACGAGCACAAGCGCACTGCGCGCACCGGCATGGCGATGGTCCGCGAGGTCGATATCCTGCTCAAGTCTCGCGGTGAGAAACTGGTTGTTGTGCTGGTGCCCACAAAGGCGCGCGCGGTCCCGGAATTTCTGCCCAGGTCACAGCAATCGGCCGTGTCCCGGGCCGGATTCTACGGTGAGATGGTGGGGGAACTGAGGGCAGCCAATATCGAAGTCATCGACGCCCTGCCCATCCTGCGCCAGCGTCATCTGGCCGACGGGCTAGCGTATTTCCGCCGCGATGCCCATTGGACCAGCTGGTCCGCCGAGGCGGTTACCGCCACGCTCGCCACCACCCTGCGTGGCCGGGGATGGGTCTCTGCCGCGCCTCCCGATGGCGAACGGCTGCTGGGTTGGGAACGGGTGCGACGCTATCCCGACCTCGTCGCGATCCTGCGCCGCCAGGGCGACTTGAGCCTCGGCGAGGAGACATTCACCCAGCGCCAGTACGTCCCGCCCCCGCAGGGAGCGGCCGAAATCCTGGTCGTCGGCAGCAGCTTTTCCGACCGCCGTTACGGCCTGCCCC
>JANNFM010000593.1:0-3427 GCA_031379795.1 Alphaproteobacteria bacterium | reverse complement strand
AAGGACCTGCCGGCCGAGCAGAAAAAACTGTCGGAAGACCTCATCCCCACGACCGTCACCGCCACCACACTCCAGCGGGTTCTGCAGGCCCTGTTGCGTGAGCGGGTCTCGATACGCGACCTGGGTGCAATCCTGGAGGGGATTGGCGAGGCCGCGCCCCACACGACATCCATCACCCTACTGGTCGAGCAGGTTCGCGGCCGGTTGTCGCGCCAGCTTTGCTATGCCCATCGCGGCGAAGACGGTGCCCTGCCGATCGTCACCCTGTCAGCCGAATGGGAGAACGCCTTCGCCGATGCTCTGGTGGGCCAGGGTGATGACAAGCAACTGGCGCTGGCCCCCTCTCGCCTTCAGGACTTCATCCGCGGCATCCGCGAGACCTTCGAACGCGCCGCGCTGGCCGGGGACAGCCCCGTCCTGCTGACCAGCCCGACCATCCGCCCCTACGTCCGCTCGATCATCGAGCGCTTCCGGGGCCAGACCCCGGTGATGAGCCAGAACGAGATCCACCCCCGGGCGCGGCTGAAGACGGTGGGCGCGCTGTAGGGGCGCGGACTTTTGTCAATGTCGGGTTGACAAACATGTCAACAAGAGGTTGACTGTCAATATCGAGTTGACAGGAACCTACCATGGCCGACGAAGCTGAAAACCCCGCCAAGACGCCGCGCCTCATGCATTGCTCGTTCTGCGGCAAACCGCAGACACTGGTGGCGAAGCTGATCGCCGGTCCTGGCGTGTTCATCTGCAATGAATGCGTCGTTCTGTGCGTGCCGATCATGGCCGCGGCGCCCGCCACGCCGACGGATCCGGAAGCGATCGTGGTGCTGGACAAAATGCCAGTCGAACAGTTGCTGACCATCCTGAAGGCCTACAACACCGCGTTCGAGAGAGTGGACGCCTCCATGCAAGACGTCGCCGACATCCTGCGTGAGCACGACATCAGTTGGGCGGCCATCGGCGAAGCGCTGGGCGTTTCGCGACAGGCGGCCTGGAAGCGCTTCGGCTAACGCGATATCCGGACAGAATGAACTGCCTCTTCCTACCGCTCATCCCGGCGAATTCCGGGACCCAGATGGAATGGCGCCGGGGTGGGCTCGACCCGCTCTGAGGCCGTCCAAACTGCCACCGATCTTCGCGATCTGGGTCCCGGCATTCGCCGGGATGAGCGGTGAGGTGGGGGTTCAGCTTGCGCGGCCTTTTGGCTCACAAGCCATGCTGGCGGCGGTTGCGTCGCCCGGACCCTTGCCCTAGCCTTCCGCTGGCGGGATAAAGCGGTGTCCCGGACAGGCTTCGGCCCAACCACCGCGCATCTCCCCAAGGAGACCGCGCATGCGTCATCCGACATCGTCCCACGCTCATCCTTTCCGTAGCCGGCGCGCCGTGGCGCTCGGGCTGATCGCCGCGCCCACGCTGGCCCGGGCCAAGTCCCCGGATTGTGAGCCGGCGCCGAAGGTCCTGTTCGTCTGTGAGGCGGGCACGGTGAACAGCGCCATTGCCCGCGAGCTGTTTCGGGCGCGTGCGGCAAACGCGGGGCTTGACGTCGCGGTCACCTCGCGCGGGTTGCATCCGGAAGATCATCTGACGCCCGCTGTCGCGGCGCAGCTGCATGCGGAGGGTATCGATCCCGCCCGTGAACCGGCCAAAGCGCTATCGGCGGCCGAGCTTGCGGCGGCCAACATCGTGGTCGCGTTCAACGGGGCCGCCGAGGATCCGCTGTTGCGCGGCGCGCGTCGGTGGAACGTCCCGTCCTGGGGCGCCGACTTTGCGACCGCCAAGACGGCCATGGAGGTCCATATCGGCAAGCTGGTCGCCGAGCTGGGCGCCCGCCCGCAAGCCGGTTGCGCAGCGCCGCCGAAGTGACAGGAACCGTCCCGTTTGGCGAGGCGTTCAAGGTCTGGGCCCGGATCGCCGCCCTCAGCTTTGGCGGACCCGCCGGACAGATCGCTGTGATGCATCGCATCCTGGTGGAGGAAAAGCGCTGGCTGGGCGAGCGGCGGTTCCTGCACGCCCTCAGCTACTGCACCCTGTTGCCGGGCCCCGAGGCGCAGCAGCTGGCCATCTATATCGGCTGGTTGATGAACCGGACGGCGGGTGGGCTGATGGCCGGGGCATTGTTCGTCCTGCCCGGCTTCCTGGCCATCATGGGCCTCAGCATCATCTACGCCCTGTTCGGCACCCTGGGGCCGGTCGCTGCGCTCTTCTTCGGGCTGAAGGCCGCTGTTCTGGTCGTGGTGGTGCAGGCGGTGATCCGGGTCGGCAGCCGGGCCTTGAAGAATTCCGTGATGAAGGGACTGGCGGCGGCCGCCTTCATCGGCATCTATGCGTTCGACATCCCGTTTCCGCTGATCATCCTGGCCGCCGCTGTCGTCGGCTATCTGGGAGGACGCGCGGGCATGCCGACCTTCATCGTCGGCGGGGGTCACGGCCCCAAGGTCGCCAACGAAGTCCCCGACGCCGACACGCTTCTGGGGGAGGAAACGCCCGAACACGCCCGTCCCAACCTTCGCTGGGCGCTCACCACTGGCGGCGTGCTGATGGCCCTGTGGCTGGTTCCGGTGCTGGCGCTGGGGATCGGCCTGGGCTGGGGCAATCCGTTCTCGCAGATCGCGGTGTTCTTTTCCAAGATGGCGGTGGTGACGTTCGGCGGCGCGTACGCCGTGCTGGCCTATGTGGCGCAGGAGGCGGTCCAGACCTACCACTGGCTGCAGCCCGGCGAGATGCTGGATGGACTGGCCATGGCCGAGACCACGCCCGGCCCGCTGATCATCGTCACCCAGTTCGTAGGCTTCATGGGGGCCTACCGGAACGCGACCGGCATCGACCCTCTGCTTGCCGGGATGCTGGGGGGTGTCCTGACCACCTGGGTCACGTTCACGCCGTGCTTCCTGTGGATCTTTCTGGGCGCCCCGTTTGCCGAGGCGCTACGCGGCGCGCGGGCGCTGAACGCCGCGCTGGCGGCGATTACCGCGGCGGTGGTGGGCGTGATCCTGAACCTCGCGCTGTGGTTCAGCCTGCATGTGCTGTTCGCCGAGATCCGTCAGGTCAACATTGGCCCGGTGCACCTCGACGTGCCAACCCTGGCGTCCGTCCACTGGCCCAGCCTGTTGCTGGCTATCGCCGCCGCCGTCGCCGCATTCCGCTTCAAGGTGGGGGTGATCCCGCTCCTGCTGGGCTGCGCCGTGGCAGGCGTTGGCCTTTATCTGGCCGGGTGGGTCTGACCTGATGCACGGAAGTGAGTCAGTTGAGGCTCTGGCCGTCAAAGCAGCCCTTCTCCTCACCCGTCGGGGCTATGGCATTCACACATGGCCGAAACTGTATAAATATCAACGATCTGAGCGTTCACCCTTCTCCCCTTGTGGGAGAAGGTGGCCGCCGCAGGCGGTCGGATGAGGGGTCGATTCCCCTAACAGAATAACACCCTGTTTTA
>JANNFM010000583.1:0-1737 GCA_031379795.1 Alphaproteobacteria bacterium | reverse complement strand
GCTCCTGGAGCGTGAGGCCGTCCCGCGCGGATCGATATCCGCGTCTCAATTTAGGGCATTCCAACATCCTGATCCTGGACTGTCAAAAACCCCGGGCGACCCTCGCGAGCCGCCCGGCAAGCCAGCAGATTCTGCGGCTAGTTATTCCCCAACCGGCACGCCAGCTGCGGCCGGATCGTCTTGAATCCGTACAGGACATCCAGACGGCACGGGAACTTGTCGTTGTTGATGTCGTACTGACGCACGATCCGCATCGACACCCCGTCGAACACCTCGCGCACCGCGAAATCGACCCCGTTCGGGAGCATCATGTCCGCCGTGGCAAACGCGAACGCCCCCTTCTGATAGGCCATCGAGATGCCGTGGTTCACCGAAGCCGTACCGGCAAAGGTGATCGCCGCGCCACTGGCGGGCGAGGCCGAGACATTCTGCAATGCCCCCGTGGTCACGATGGCCGGCGAGATCGGGAACGAGGTCAGGGTCGCGCCTGCCCCCACCACGAACTGCTGCAGGATCCCCGTCGACTGCTTGGTCTCCGGATGCACCCGGAACACCCCGGCGATCTGGATCACATCGCCCGCCACCGGCACGCCGGTCCCGGTCGAGACCGTCAGCGTCGAACCCGTCTGTCCCGCGCCATTCACGATAAACGCCGCATTCGACGGCCCGCGCGGATGCGACGGCCAAAGGGTATTCTCCATGAAGTCGAACCCGGCGGTCCGCCCCATGAAGCCCTCCCGGTTCTGCTTGCTGATCGTGGCCTTGTCGTTGAACAGACCTTTCAGGGCGTCCACGAGGTCCACATTGTCCTGGGTGTTCAGGTTGCACGTCCGCCCGTTCAGCGGGGCCAGATTGTCCACCAGGATCTTGCGACCCTGCAGCACGCGAGTGAACGTCGCCGGGCCTGCCCCCTGCACCTGGTTATAGACATCGCGGTACATGGTCATGGCGTCCGCCTCGATATTGGCGGCGAGCACGCTCATGGCCGGCTCAAGGATGCGCTCCGAAAAATCATCCAGCGCCATGGTCAGGTCGACCGCTGTGAAATTCAGGTCGACCCCCTTCTGGGTCTGCACCTTCAGGTCCACCGAGCTTTCGACCGTATCCTGCGAGGCCAGCGTCGCGCCCGTGCGCACCGTGTACTGGTTGGGCAGGCGCACTTTCAGTGTATCGCCCACCTTGGCACCCTGCCGGGCAAAGCTTTCGTCATAGTCGCGCGTGATCGTGCCCACGAAATTCAGTTTCTGGTGCAGCACGCGCAGGGCCTCCCGCGTCACCGCAGTGGCCGTCAAAATGGTATTGGGCATGGAATGTCCTTTTGTGAATTGGGGTTTGAGCCGCACAAAGGCGTCCGAGGCGCGGGGGTCCGCGCGTGCTCGATCGCGGCCCATCAGGCCGGCGGCGGGATCTGGTGGAGAGGCCCAGTCGGATCCTTCTGCGCGATCAGGGAATGCAGTCGCGCGGAAGCCGGCCAAGCCTGTTGTCAGCGGATTGAGGTATGATAGAACATTAGATGAACCTTGCTGTTCCCGGCGTTCGACTGCTGGGTCGGGCAAGGTCGAAGTCGGTTCCAGTCCACCGGGCCATGAAAGGAGAGCTGATGGCACCTCGACGGTGGCGATACAGGTGGTTTGCGCTCTTGCTGGCGTGTGCCATTCCGTTGATGGCCGTGCCCCCACAAGTCAGCGCGCTCAGCGACCCTATGAATTCAGTCCTTCAGGTGTCGGGTTGGGGATT
>JANNFM010000544.1:0-4432 GCA_031379795.1 Alphaproteobacteria bacterium | reverse complement strand
TTGAGGCCGTATGCCGCCGGGGCCGAATGAATTTCGCTGAGCGACGGCGCCCCCCTCCACCCCGCTTCGCGCGGACCCCCTCCCCCGACGGGTGAGGAGAAAGACGTCTGCGGCGACCGCTTTCTCTGCCGAGTCGCTTCCGTGCATCCCTTCGCCGTCAGCCCATGTTGAAGATGCAGACCTTGTTGCCGTCCGGGTCGCGGACGTAGGCGCCGTAGAAGGTGGGCATGCGCTGGCCGGGAGGGCCGTCGCAGGTTCCGCCAGCGGCGACCGCAGCGGCATGCGCGGCGTCGACCTGTTCCTTCGTGCCGGCCGGCAGCCCAAACATTGTGCCATTACCGACCGTGGCCGGTTGTTCGTCATAGGGCTTGCTGACCGCCAGCATCCCCGGGGTCTCCTTGCTGCCATAGAACTGCATACGATCGCCGTTGGCGAAGGTGCGTCGCCCGCCCAGAGGCGCGAGCAGGGCGTCATAGAACTTTGTCGCGCGTTCAAGGTCGTTGGTGCCGATGGTGGCGTAGCTGATCATAGGATTTCCTCTCGATGGAAGGCGACCTTAGCGGATGACGTGCGGGGAAGCGCAAGTGCCGCGTGACTTGGGCAACTGGTTTCAGCGCTCCCAGATCTCCGGGGCCGGCACACCGAAGATGTTCGCCCAGATCGCCACGAGCCGCTCCTTGTCTGGTCCGCCCTGAGGGTAGCTTACGATGGCCCGGTAGACCCGATAGCTGCGAACGTAGGGTGGCGCGCCTCGGTAGAAGCGCTCGAAGCGGATGTCCCTGACCTTGCGACCTCTCACTTCAAGAAGCGCCTTCACGTGGGTGATGTCCCGCGCTCGAGGCTTCGACAGGAACTTTGTGACGGCAAGAAAGATGGCGAGCGGTATCGCGCCTATGCCCATCAATATTAGAGCCGTCAGAAGGCTGGAGACGGTTTGTACGAGTTCGCTGCGCACCATCAGGATAGATTAGACAACCTGAGGTCTCGGTAAAAGCCGATGCCTGCAGGCGTGATTCTTGTATCCGGGAGACGGCAGTCCAGTATGATCCCGGTGTATGGGGAGACTGTGATGCGGGGCATGATGATCGCGGCAATGCTGTCGCTGCTGGCGGGGACGGCGCAGGCGCAGATGTCATCGGCGGTGCGTCAGGAGGACCGGAGCCTGAGCGGTCTGGTCCAGCCGGCGGAAATGATCATCGACCGTTGGGGCATTCCCCACATCTATGCCCAGAGCGCCCGCGACGCGTTTTTCCTGCAGGGCTACAACGCCGCGCGGGACCGCCTCTGGCAGATCGACCTCTGGCGCAAGCGCGGGCTTGGCCGACTGTCGGCCAGCCTGGGTCCGGCTTATGTGGCCCAGGACCGGGCGGCGCGGTTGTTCCTGTACCGGGGCGACATGGCCGCGGAATGGGCGGCCTATGGTGACGGCGCGCGCGAGTCCGTCGAAGCCTTCTCCGCCGGGGTCAACGCCTATGTGGGCGAGGTGAAGGCCGGCAAGCGCCCGCTCCCCGTCGAGTTCACCCTGACGAAGAGCCAGCCGGAAGACTGGAAGCCCGAAGATATCCTGCGCATCCGCAGCCACGCCCTGGTCTCCAATGTCACGTCCGAAGTCGCCCGTTCGCGCCTGGTCTGCGCTGGCGGCGTCGAGGCCGACGCCCTGCGTCGCAAGCTGGAGCCGGCGCACAAGCTGGTGGTGCCCAAGGGCCTCGATCCCTGCGACGTGCCAGGCGACGTGTTGAAAGACTACGTGTTGGCCACCGATCCAGTCAGTTTCAAGGCCCTGACCGGTGAGAAGACCGCCGAGGTCGCGCCGGACGTCAAGCTGGCGCAGGTGATCATCGAACGGGCCGCCGAGGGCTCCAACAACTGGACGATCTCAGCGTCGCGCACCGCCACCGGTCGCCCGATCCTGGCCAATGATCCGCACCGGCCGGTGGGCGTGCCGGCGCTGCGCTACATCGCCCATCTGGAGGCCCCGGGCCTGTCGATCATCGGTGCGGGTGAGCCCGCCCTGCCCGGCGTTTCATTTGGCCACAACCAGACCGCCGCCTTCGGGATCACCATCTTCTACATCGATCAGGAGGACCTCTACGTCTACGAGACACGAACGCAGGGAAATGGGGGCACGTCCTATCGCTACAAGGGCGGCTGGGAGCCGATGAAAACCGTCCGCGAGACCATCGAGGTCAAGGGTGGCGCCGACCATACGGTGGATCTGCATTTCACCCGCCACGGTCCGGTGGTTTCGGAGGACGCCGGCAAGGGCCGCGCCTTCGCCATCCGCACGATCTGGAACGAGCCGGGTCTGGCAGGCTATTTCGGCTCATCGCGCATGTGGCGCGCCAAGGGCTGGGACGACTTCCAGACGGCCCGCAACAAGTGGGGGGCACCCCCGCTGAACCTGGTCTATGCCGACACGTCTGGCGACATCGGTTGGTCCGCTGCCGGTCGCACGCCGCAACGGCCCAACTGGGACGGCCTGTTCCCGGTGCCGGGTGATGGTCGCTATGAATGGAAGGGCTTTATCGAGGACGGCGGCCTGCCCGTCAGCCGCAATCCTGCCGCAGGGTTCTTCGCCACGGCCAACGAGATGAACGTCCCGGCGGACTATCCGATGGACCAGCGCAAGCTCGGCTATGAGTGGTCAGATCCGACGAGGTCGATCCGCATCAAGGAGGTGCTCGCAGCGACGCCCAAGGGCACGTTGGCCGACTCCATGTCCCTGCAAACCGATGCCACCAGCGCCCAGTCACGACGCGGGGTGGCCCTGTTGCGCGGTCTCAGTTCGACCTCGCCAGAGGTCGCTCGGGCGCTGGGCTTGATCAAGGCCTGGAACAGCGACCAGCGCGTCGACAGCGCCGCCGCTGCGATCTATGAAGTCTGGGTCAACAAGCACCTGGGCCGTGCGACCCTGGCCGCCGTCGCCTCGCCCGCGGTTCAGACGTTGATCGGCGCCGGTTCACCGGACCCGATCCTGACCTATCTGGAGGCGGCCCCCGCCGCCGTCCGGGACCCGATCCTGCTGTCCAGTCTGGCGTCAGCGCTCGGGGAATTGAAGGATCGGCTCGGGTCCGACAGGTCGACCTGGACCTGGGGTCGCCTGCACCATGCGAAGTTCACCCCGGCGATCGCCGCGCTGGCGGGCCCCGAACTGGCCGCCCAGATGACGCTGGGCCCGCTGCAGATCCCCGGATCAGCGTCGTCCCCCCGCGCGGCCTCCTATTCCATGACCGATTTCAGCCAGACGGCCGGCGCCTCGGTGCGGTTCGTGATGGACGTCGGCGCCTGGGACAACTCCATGGCCATCAACACGCCTGGGCAGTCGGGAGACCCCATGAGCCCGCATTATCGTGACCTGTTCCCGCTCTGGGCGGCGGGCGCTTATGTGCCCCTGCGCTACAGTCGAACTGCGGTGGAGCGTGACGCCGAAACGGTCGTGAGGTTTACACCGGGGCCATAGGCTCACCCCCCGGGGCCAGGCGGTGCCTCACGCCGTTCAGGAGCGACCCATGACGCAGGCTGATCCGGCGGGCGATGTGACCGACTATGGCGCACCGCCAAAATCCGGCTGGGCCAGGCTGGTCTGCGAACTGCTGGTCGAGGATCTGGCGATCAGTCGCCGCTTCTGGGAAGACGTCCTGGGATTCGAAGTGGCCTACCAGCGACCTGAGCAGGGGTTCGTCTATCTTGAACGGCCTGACGGTGCTCAGATCATGCTCTGCGGTCGATCCGGAAAATGGGAAACGGGGCCATTCGAACGGCCCTACGGTCGCGGCGTGATGTTCCAGATCTATGTCGACAGACTTGAGGACATCAGCGCCGCGCTGGCCCGGGCCAGCCACCCGCTCTTCGCAGGACCTCGGGAGGTATGGCGCCGCTGGGGCGATCGGGAAGGCGGCAAACCCGAGATCGTTGTCCAGGACCCGGACGGCTACCTCGTGATGCTGGCGGAGGACCTGGGTGAACGCCCTCTCGGCGGAGCGACCTAGCCGCCCAGGGTCTTGCGGACCCGGATGTTGACGCTGCCGCGCCACTCCAGACTGCGGACGTCGGTGTAGTCGAGGCGGCCCAGATTGCGCGGGCCGATGTAGACCTCACGGATCCGCCGGGAGTTCCGGAAGGTGACGCCGTTGGCCTCGACCCGGATCGAGAGATCCTTGCGCGGCTTGTATTCGGTGAACAGAACCACCCACGGCGAGAACTTCTGGGTCTCGATCTCGGCGAGACGGAAGAAGCGCTCTCGATAGCCGCCGATCACATCAAGCCCCCAGGTCGCGTTGAGGTTCGGGATGTCCTGGCTGTAGTGGGCTTCCCAATCGACCGGATGCGCCTGGGAGATTTCGCGCGAGCCGCCGTCGAGGGGATCGATGACCTTCGTGTCGCGCCAGGTGGACTGAAGCTTGAGTTGGCCGGAACGAACGCCCAGCCGGTC
>JANNFM010000493.1:0-2492 GCA_031379795.1 Alphaproteobacteria bacterium | reverse complement strand
CATGCGGCTTTCGGTGTAGCGCATGGCGGCATGACCAAGGCCGCCATGGCCATCCTGGCGGACCTCGACAAGGACACGGTCGACTTCAAGGACAACTACGACGGCTCCGAGAGCGAGCCGGTCGTCCTGCCGTCGCGCATCCCCAACCTGCTGGTGAACGGCGCGGGCGGCATCGCCGTCGGCATGGCCACCAACATCCCGCCGCATAACCTGGGCGAGATCGTCGAAGCTTGCCTGGCCTACGTCGACAATCCCGACGTCAGCCTGGACGAATTCCTGGACATCGTGCCCGGTCCCGACTTCCCAACGGGCGGTCAGATCGTGGGCCGCACGGGCGCCCGCACCGCCCTGATGACCGGCCGCGGCTCGGTAATCATGCGCGGCATCGCCAACATCGAAGAGATCCGCAAGGACCGTGAAGCGATCATCATCACGGCCATCCCTTATCAGCTGAACAAAGCCAGCCTGGTCGAGCGCATCGCTGAACTGGTCCGCGAGAAGCGCATCGAGGGCATTTCCGACCTGCGCGACGAAAGCGACCGCCAGGGCATGCGCATCGTCATCGAGCTGAAGCGCGACGCCTCGCCCGACGTGCTGCTGAACCAGCTCTACCGCTACACCCCTCTGCAGACGTCGTTCGGCGTCAACATGCTGGCGCTGAACCGTGGCCGCCCGCTGCAGATGGGCCTGCGCGACATGATCACCGCCTTCGTGGATTTCCGCGAAGAGGTGGTGGTCCGCCGCACCCGGTTCGAACTGGGCAAGGCCCGCGACCGGGGCCACGTGCTGGTGGGCCTGGCCATCGCCGTCGCCAACATCGACGAATTCATCCACATCATCCGCTCGTCCAAGGACCCCACCGAGGCCCGCGAGCGGCTGGTGGCCAAGGACTGGCCGGCGGGCGATATGCTGCCGCTGGTCGAGCTGATCGCCGACCCGCGCAGCGTGACCATTGACGGCAATCTGATCCGACTGACCGACGAACAGGCCCGCGCGATCCTGGCCCTGACCCTGTCACGTCTGACCGGCCTGGGCCGCGACGAGATCGGCAATGAGGCGCGTTCGCTGGCCGACTCGATCCAGGGATACCTGACCATCCTGGCCTCGCGCGAAAAGATCATGGCCATCGTCCGCGAGGAGCTGGTCGAGGTCCGTACCGCCTTTGCCGTGCCCCGCCGCACCGAGATCATCGACGGCGACGCCGACGTCGAGGACGAGGACCTGATCGCCCGCGAGGACATGGTGATCACCGTCACCCACGGCGGTTACGTCAAGCGCACCCCGCTCAGCATCTACCGCACCCAGCACCGCGGCGGCAAAGGCCGCTCGGGCATGGCCACCAAGGACGAGGACGCCGTCACCCGCGTCTTCTCGGCCAACACCCACACGCCGATGCTGTTCTTCTCCAGTGGCGGCAAGGCCTATCAGCTCAAGGTGTGGCGCCTGCCCGTCGGCACGCCCACCTCGCGCGGCAAGGCCTTCGTCAATCTGCTGCCGATCGAGCCTGGCGAAACCATCACCTCGATCCTGCCGCTGCCCGAGGACGAGGCGACGTGGGACCAGTACGACGTGATGTTCTCCACCCGCTCCGGCGGCGTGCGGCGTAACAAGCTCTCCGACTTCATCGGCATCAAGCGCAACGGCAAGATCGCCATGAAGCTGGATGACGGCGACAGCATCGTCGGCGTCGGCGTCTGTAACGCGCAAGCCAACGACATCCTGCTGACCACGGCGCTGGGCCGCTGCATCCGCTTTGCGACCGAAGAGGTCCGGGTGTTCGCCGGCCGTGACTCCACCGGCGTCCGCGGCATCCGCCTTGCCGAGGGCGACACCGTCATCTCCATGGCCATCCTGCGCTCGGTGGCGGCGACGCCCGACGAACGCACAGCCTACGTCAAACACGCCAATGCCATGCGCCGCGCGCTGGGCGAGGGCGACGACCTCGAGGACGCCGCCGTCGTCGAAGAGGATGACGGTGAAGCCACTGAAGGCCAGACCAGCCTGACCCCCGAACGCATCGCCGAACTGGGCGCGGCGGAGGAAGTGATCCTCACCGTCTCCACCGAAGGCTACGGCAAGCGCACCTCGGCCTACGAGTTCCGCCGCACCGGCCGGGGCGGGCAGGGCCTACTGGCGCAAGACCTCACCAAGCGCGGCGGCAAACTCGCCGCCTCGTTCCCGGTGGACGACGGCGACCAGATCCTGCTGGTCACCGACCAGGGCCAGCTGATCCGCACCCCCGTCACCCAGGTCCGCATGGTCGGCCGCAACACCTCCGGCGTCATCATCTTCCGCACCAGCGCCGACGAGCACGTCGTCTCCGTAGAGCGCTTGGCCGACACGGGCGAGGATGAGGCGGAAGACGATGCGCCGGGCGATGAGGGCGGGGCTGCACCGGAGGCGTAGCGGGAGGCGATCAAACCCCCACGGGTTGTTCGCGCCCAGGTCTGTCCGGCCGATCCATGGAGCACGACGGGTGCCTGATCTGGCAT
>JANNFM010000459.1:0-21816 GCA_031379795.1 Alphaproteobacteria bacterium | reverse complement strand
GTTGTTGGGGGGACGCATGTCCATCGGTGTTGTTGCGACGATCAGGATTCAAGACGGCAAGGCCGCCGAATTCGAGGCGTTCGCCTCGGAACTGGCCAAGCAGGTGCGGGCCAACGAGCCCGGAAATCTGGTCTATTCGCTGACCAAAAGCCGGACCGAGCCGAATACCTACAAATTCCTCGAACTCTATGTGGACCAGGATGCGCTGACCCATCATGGCGGGACAGACTACTTCAAGGCGGCGGGTCCGAAGTTCGCTGGTGTGCTCGCCGGCCGACCGGAAATTGAATATCTTGATGGCGTAGGGTGATCTGAGATGGACCTGAATTTTTCCCTGGAAGATCTGGCTTTTGGAGACGAGGTTCGCGCCTTTATTGCCGAAGCCTTTGATGACGAGATGCGGGCCAAGCTCGCGCAGTCAAAAAACCATCACCTGGACAAGGCCAGCCAGGTCCGATGGCTGAAGCGCCTGGGTGAAAAGGGCTGGATGGCCCCCGACTGGCCGGTGGAACACGGCGGTACCGGCTGGAGCCTGAGCAAGAAATACGTGTTCGACATGGAGATGGCGCTGGCTGGCGCACCCTCGACCTCAAACATGGGCACCAAGATGTGCGCACCAGTGGTGATGGCGTTCGGCACGGACGAGCAAAAGACCCAGCACCTTTCGAAGATCCTCACGACCGATGTCTGGTGGTGCCAAGGCTATTCCGAGCCCGGCTCCGGGTCAGACCTTGCGTCCCTGTCGATGAAGGCGGTTCGCGACGGCGATCACTATGTGCTGAACGGGTCCAAGACATGGACGACCCTGGCGCAGTGGGCTGACTGGATGTTCTGTCTGGTGCGGACCTCAACAGAGGATATCCGCCAAAAGGGCATCAGCTTTCTGCTGATCGATATGAAGACGCCGGGCATCACGATCCGACCGATCCCGACTCTGGATGGCCCCGCCGAGGGCGAGCAGGAGATCAACGAAACCTTCTTCGACAACGTCCGGGTGCCGATCACCAACCGGATCGGCAAGGAAGGCGAAGGCTGGACCTACGCCAAATATCTGCTGCAGTTCGAACGCGGCAATCCCTACGCCGCCGGCCTGTCGATGCAGATGCGTAAAGTGCGCAAGATTGCCGGCGTCGAGCTGTCGGATCGTGGCGGCACCATGATGGACGATCCTGACTTCCGAAAAAAACTGTGCGAGGCCGAGATCAAGATCGAGGCCCTGAACGCCACAGAGCTACGCGCCTTCGCCGGGCGCGCCAGCGGCGAGGCCATGGGCGCTGTGTCGTCCATGCTGAAGCTGGAGGGCAGCCAGATGCAACAGGCGGTCACCGAACTGGCGCTTGAGGCGGCCGGCATCTATGCCCAGCCCTTCGTGCGCGATACCTGGGACATGTTGAAACCTGACGGGAACACCTTCCGCGCCGGGCCAGACTATGCCGCCACCGTGGCTCCGCACTATTTCAACTATCGCAAGACCTCGATCTATGCGGGATCGAACGAGATCCAGCACAACATCATGGCCAAGATGGTGCTAGGGCTCTGAGGGATTCGCCGTTGGCCATTGTCAGAGCATCACGTTATGTCTCGGACATGCATCGATCAGCCTGCGTGTTGATGAGCCTTGTCGGTCTGCTCTCGCTGGGCAGTCTGACGGACGCTCGGGCGGCGACCTACTACATCATCCAATCCGGCCCCGAGGCTTGGACGGTGATGGACCCGCAAGGCATCGAGGCGATCCCCGGGGGCGGCACGCTTCGCAGGGCCTGGGCCGTTCGTGTGCAACGCAACATCCTGACCGGCAATCCGCCGCAGCCAGGATACGTCCGCACGCTCTCGGAGTATGACTGTGATCAGTCGCGTTCGCGGTGGCGCGAGTTTTCCGCCTTTTCGCGGTCCGGCGCCGCTCTGATGAGCAAGCGAAATCCAAACCCTGAGTGGGGCCCCGCGACCGATTCATCCGATATCCACGCGGCCTATAAGGTGGTGTGCCTTGGCGAAGGCGGCGGCGCCGTCGTTTCCGCTGAGAGCGTCGCCAAGGTGGTTATCGGCCTGATGGCGGCATGGGATCCACCGATCTTGCCCGCCGCACCATTGCCGACGGTCGGGACACCTCCTTCTGCGACGGCGGTCAAGCCGCTTCCAAAGACGCCGCTGCCGAAGGTCATCGCCGCAAAGGCACCGGCGGCGAAACCGCCCGTCGCCAAGCCTGCGCCCCCGTCGAAGGCGAAAGCGCCTTAGGTATGAACTCTCAATAGGGTGTCCGTCCTCCCCCCTCCTGAGATCCTCTAGCTTCACAATCACAGCTTCCCCGGTCCGGGTCGGAAGGACCCCTATTGAGAGCTCACATCCGGCGATCGGGGTGTGCCGCTCCAGGATGCGACGCCCGACCGCCAGATCGCCTGAGGGTCGGGTCGCCGCGTTCCGGGAGCCCGTTACTTCGAGAGCTGGCCGCGGATCGCTCCGCCGCGGAATTCCGCGTTGTGAACGTTCACATAGTAGCCGCCGGGGTTGGCCAGAATATCGGTAATCACGGCCGCATCCGCCGTCGCGCAGCCGGCGCTCTTGCCGGAGGGGTCCGGGGAGGTCAGCGGAACTGCCACAGGACCTGACGCACCCGCGGCGGCCTTGTGGATATGGGCCATGGTCGCCGGGGCGATGCCTTCGACCATCAGGGTGTAGCAGACCTGTGACTTGGCGACGTCGATCTTGAGCGTCGCGTGCCCCATGCCGTCGGGGTCAATGGCGGCCGAGCCCATCAAGTGAGCCGACAGCGAGACTTCCGTCGCAGATGCAGGCGTCGCCGCGAATCCGGCGGCGGCCAAAGCGAGGGCGACGGTCAGTGCAGAAATCTTGGTCATAGTTAGCTCCAGCGTGTTCCCGACTTGGGTGGGGCACGGAAGCGCAGTCAGACCCCGTCGTCAATCGAACCTGGAAATCAGTTCCGGCTTGGGATGATCACTGGCAGGTGCTCATAGCCCTTCACGAAGGACGACGGCACCCGGCGGGGCGGCCCCATCACCTCGATCTTGGGGAACCGGGCCAGGATTTCTTCCCAGATGATCTTAAGCTGCAGTTCGGCCAGACGGTTGCCAACGCAGCGGTGGATGCCAAACCCGAACGACAGATGCTGACGCACCCGGGGCCGCTCGATCCAGAAGTCATTTGGCCGGTCGATGACCTCTTCGTCGCGGTTGCCCGAGACGTACCACATGGCAAGCTTATCGCCCTTCTTGATGGTCTTGCCGCCCAGTTCCACGTCCTGCAGCGCCGTGCGGCGCATATAGGCCAGCGGCGTCTGCCAGCGGATGGTTTCAGACACCATTGCGGGGATCAGGCTGTGGTCCGCGCGCAGCAGCTTTTCCTGATCCGGGTTCTGGCTGAGCGCCAGCACCGATCCGGTGATCGAGTTGCGGGTCGTGTCGTTGCCGCCGACGATCAGCAGGATCAGGTTCCCGAGATACTCCATCCGATCCATGTTGCGGGTGGATTCGCCATGCGCCAGCATTGAGATCAGGTCGGCCTGCGGCGGGGCGTTCACGCGCTCGTTCCAGAGGTTCATGAAATAGTCGACGCACTGGAACAGTTCTGCTCGGCCCTCGGCCTTGGCGATTTCCGGGTCGTTGGAACTGAACAAGCCACTGTTGGGCGCTGCGGTGGCGACGTCGGACCAGCGCGTCAGCTTGCGGCGATCCTCCCACGGGAAGTCGAACAAGGTCGCTAGCGTCATGGTCGTCAGTTCGATGGACACCTTGTCCACCCAGTTGAATTCCTCGCCGATCGGCAGGCTGTCGAGAATTTCACCCGCCCGCTCACGGATGATCGGCTCCATCTGCATCAGGCTGTGCGGTGAGACCGCCGGGCTGATTGTCTTGCGTTGCTCGTCATGCTTGGGCTGGTCCATCGCGATGAACATCGGCAGCGTGAAATCTGCCTCAGGGTCGGGCAGAACAATGGCCGGTTCCGAGGAAAAGGCCAGGTGATTGGTGTCCACCGCCATGATGTCGTTGTACTTGGTCACCGACCAGTAGCCGCCAATATCCGGCTCTGGCGAGACCGACCAGTGGACTGGATCTTCCTTCCGCAGGCGCTCGAAATAGGGCCACATGGTATCGTTGCGGAACAGTTCCGGATCGCTGGGGTCGATGTCCGCCAGCGGCATGTTGTAGGCGGCCTCGCGGGCTGCGCGCTTCAGATCGATGGCGCCGTCGTCCATGGCTCATCCTCCAAGGTCACGGGTCGAAATCGCCCGCAGAAACTCAGTGTCGAGGATGGCTCCGGCGCCGCAAAGAGTCAATCAAAGATGACGCTGGCGTCATCTTCTTGGCGGCGCCAAGCTGTGTCAGTTAGCCGTGAGGTGTCATGATTGGTCTTGTTGGGGGTTGCGCGTGCGGGGCCGTGCGTTATCGCCTCGGCTCGAACCCGATGTTCGTGAACTGTTGCCACTGTCGAGATTGCCAGCGACAGGTGGGCAGCGCCTTTGTCATCAATGCGCTCATTGAAACGGATCGCATCGAAACCCTGTCGGGCGACCTCGTCGTCACGACCATGCCGACGGACAGCGGGCAGCCGCATGATGTCCACCGATGTGCGATTTGCGGCACAACCCTCTGGTCCGACTATGGTCGCCGCGGCGTCATGCGCTTCCTGCGTGCAACGACGCTGGATGACCGCGCCGCGCTGCCACCGGACGCGCATATTTTTACCCGTTCAAAGCTGCCCTGGGTGGAACTTCCGACGGAAACCCCAGCGTTCGATGTCTATTACGATATGGCCGCCCTCTGGCCGCCCGAGAGCCTCGCGCGCCTCGGTGCGCTCCTTGGGACGGCTGATTGAGAAATCTGACACGTGGCCCGCGTTGATCCCGTCATGAACCCCAGCCTTTCGTGAACCGCGGCCCATGCTGATCCGGGCCGCCGGCAGGACATACAGGACATGGTCGATCGACAGCGAGCGCTGGCAGCTCTACCGCCCGCGCGCGGGCGATGTCGTCGTCGCAACATCGCCGAAGTGCGGGACCACCTGGGTCCAGCAGATTGTCAGCTCCCTGATCTTCCAGGACGCGGTGCCACGCTCGTTGGCGGAGGTGTCCATCTGGCCAGACACCCGTTTTCGGCTGTCGGCCAGGGATCTGCAGGCCGCGCTTGAAGCCCAATCCCATCGGCGGTTTCTCAAGACGCATGTCCCGCTCGACGGGCTGCCGTTCCATTCCGAGGTCCGATACATTCATGTCGCCAGGGACGGTCGCGACGCCGTCATGGCGATGCACAATCACTACGGCGGGTTCACCGAGGCGCATTTGCAACGTCTCGACCGGATCGGACTGGAGGATCCCGGCATCGCCCGACCCTATCCCCGTCTCCCCAGGAATCCGGCGGACTACTTTCGGCTTTGGCTGACAGAGCCGGCGGTCGAAGGTCAGGCGGATGGTCTGCCGTCGCCCTCCTTCTTCGACCTTGAGGTTGGATTCTGGGCGGAGCGGCGACGACCCAATCTGCTTATGGTGCATTTCAGCGATCTCAAGGCAGATCTGGATCGTGAAATGCGCCGCATCGCGGCGTTTCTGGAAATTCCGGTTGATGAAACGATCTGGAATCACCTCGTCGCGGCCGCAGGTTTCGAGGCCATGCGCGCGGTCGGTGCGGACCTGATGCCCCCCGCCCACAGCTACCTTGTCGGTGGCTCGGACCAGTTTTTCAACAGGGGTGTCAATGGTCGGTGGCGAGACGTCCTCCGGGAATCCGATCTCGTTCTGTACGACCAAAAGATCAAAGCGAAGTTCTCGCCCACGCTGGCGCGATGGATCGAAGGTGGGCGAGGGGCGGCGGGTGATCCAGCGGACGCAAACGACTGAGGCCTATCGAAGGCCTCATGAAGTGCGCAGGAAATCTGCGGTGGCGTCGCAGCGCACACACGCTAAACAGCCGTTTGAATTTTCATAGCCACAGGCGATCCCATGGCCTCCGACGTTCTCTTCACCCCCTTTGCCTTCAAGGGACTGACGCTTCCCAACCGCGTGGTCATGGCGCCCATGACGCGGTCGTTCTCGCCCGGCGGCGTCGCGACGGAGGAGGTGGCGGCCTACTATCGCAGGCGGGCCGAGAACCAGGTCGGCTTGATCATCACCGAAGGCACCGGCGTCGATCGCCCGGCCTCGCTGAACGATCCGAACATTCCGCGCTTCCATGGCGAGACCGAACTGGCCGCCTGGAAGCGCGTCGTGGATGAAACCCATGCTGGCGGCGGCCTGATCGCACCCCAGCTCTGGCATGTCGGCGCTGTGCGCAGTCGCAGCGAGACCTGGCAGCCGTCCGGCCCGTATGACAGCCCGTCCGGCTACTCCAGCCCCGGCAAGCAGTTCGGAGAACCCATGAGCGAGGAAGAGGTGGCCGACGCTATCCGTGCCTTCGCCGACGGGGCTGCCGCCGCCAAGGCCCTGGGCTTCGACGCCATCGAGTTGCACGGCGCCCATGGCTATCTGATCGATCAGTTCTTCTGGGACGGCACCAATGTCCGTGAAGACGCCTATGGATCGAAGGAACTGCCCGGCCGCGCCCGCTTCGCCGCGGATATCCTGCGCGCGGTGCGCAAGGCCGTCGGGCCGGACTATCCCGTGATCATCCGCGTCAGCCAGTGGAAGCAGCAGGACTTTGCGGTCAAGCTGGCCCACGACCCCAAGGCGCTGGAGGCCTGGCTGGGCGCCCTGGTCGACGCTGGGGCCGACGTGATCCATTGCTCACAGCGCCGCTTCTGGGAGCCCGAGTTCGACGGCTCGGACCTGAATTTCGCCGGCTGGACCAAGAAGATCACCGGCGTTCCGACGATCACGGTTGGCTCGGTGGGCCTGAGCGGCGACTTCATCGCGGGCTATGCCGGCGAGAAGTCGGAACCCGCCTCGCTGGATCGGCTGGAAGAGATGCTGGATCGGGGCGACTTCGACATGGTCGCGGTCGGCCGCGCCCTGCTGCAGGACCCCGAGTGGGTGGTGAAGATCCGCGAGGGTCGCCATGCCGAACTGTCGCCCTTCGACCGGACGGCGATGGCGACGCTGTACTGAATATCTCTACCTCCCCCATCGCTCGTGATGGCGGGAGGGGGACCGTCCGCCGAAGAGCGGGGGGTGGAGGAGGGGGCAAGCCTTACTTGCAGCATTCTGAGCGATCGACCCATCGGTAGAGGCTAGGGCTTTCCCCCTCCACCACGCCCTCTATGGGGCGCGGTCCCCCTCCCGCCGCTTTGCGGGGGAGGTAAGGATGTTCAATCTCCACCACCGCCGTCTCCACCACCACCATCGCTATCGCCGCCGGAATCCCCGCTGTGCTTTGAACTTCGATCATGCCTGTGGTCAGCGCCGATCCATGTCCAGGCACCGGCTTCATGATCTGCGCCGCTGCGGCGAACTTTGCGGAAAGGTCGGGCACGGCTTGCCAGCAGTATAACCAACAGGATGACGCTCGCACCGATGCCCAAGACGATGAGCGTGACCCTATCCACGACCTTACCCGTTGAAATTCAATTTGAGCCCCGGCCTTGGCCACCTGGCCTTGAACAACTTGCCCGTCGCCGAGGCGGTGATCCAGGCCGTCATCATGTCAGGCCCGCCGAAGCAGATGTTGGTCACGATCAGATCCGGAAAGGCGTAGTGCTCGGTCGTTCCCGACGAATCAAAGGTAGTGATCCCGCCGTTGATGATCGTCGCCACACAGACCTTGCCGCTGGCCTCCACCGCAAGGCTGTCCAGAAGCTGATAGCCCGGCAGGTTGCAGATCACCCGTCCCGGCGCGAACCCGGCGTTAGGCGCCAAAATACCCGGCTCCGCCACATCGAACGCCCAGAGGCGTCCGAGCTGGGTATCGGCCACGTAGACCACGGTTTCATCTGGCGACAGGCCGATGCCGTTGGGGCTGATCAGGTGGCCCTTCTGACGGCTGATGTGGCTGCCATCGGTGCGGGCGTAATAGATTGCCCCGTTTTTGCGACCTTCCGGCGTCGAGCAGCCGTGATCGGTGAACCAGAACCCACCTGCCTTGTCGAACACCAGGTCGTTGGGACCAACCAGCCGCTGGCCATCGCAGCTGTCATAGATCGTGGTGAGGCCACCGGTCGCCAGGTCATAGCGCTGGATCGATCCACCGGTGTGCGACGCCGGCGTGGGCCCTGGGATCGTCAAACCGCCGTTGTCCAGCCACTCAAACGCGCCACCGTTGTTGGTGATCCAGATCGCCCCGTCGGGGCCGATGGCCGCGCCGTTCGGGCCGCCGCCAGTCTCGACCACCAGGCTTTTGCTCCCGTCCGGCGCCACCCGCGTCAGCCGCCGCCCTTTGATTTCTGTCAGGATCACCGAACCGTCGGCCATGGCGATCGGCCCCTCAGGGAACTCAAGGTCTTCCGCGACCAGTTCGATATCCATGGTGGTAGTCTCCCCAGGTGGTTTGTGGTGTTATTCGCCCCTCTCGCTGCGTAAGGCCAGCTTATGACGAAGCTCTACGATCAGGATTTTCTGGCCTGGACCCGGGATCAGGCCGACGCATTGCGCCGTCGCAGCAGCAATGAACTCGACTGGGAGAACCTGCTGGAGGAGGTGGAAAGCTTGGGCAAGCAGCAGCGCAGTGAGTTGCGCAACCATCTGATCGTCCTGCTGGTGCATCTCCTGAAGTGGCGCTTGCAGCCGGATCGCCGCAGCCGAAGCTGGGCTTTGACGATCGCCGAACAGAGGCGCGAGTCCGAGCGCATGGTGGTCGAAAATCCTAGCCTTAAGCCGGAGCTCGACGACCTGTTGGAGAGTGCCTACCGGATCGCCCGGCTGCGTGCCGCGCGCCAGTCACGCCTTTCGACCAAGGCTTTTCCCGACGATAATCCTTTCGACTGGCAAGGCGTGATGTCTGAACCGGTCTTAACGGACCTTTGATCACCGCCGTTCCAGCACCCGGAATGTAAACGCGTACTCGTCGTCCTCGCCGGCCTCGTAGCGCTGCGACCGGACCTCGGTCCAGCGGCTCTCGTCGATGGGGGACAGCACCACGTCTCCCTCGACGTCGGCATCCACCTCGGTGAGGTACAGTCGTCGGGCCTTGGTCAGGGCGATCTCGAAGATCGAGGCGCCGCCGATCACACAGACCTCAGTGACGCCGTCTTCGTCGGCCTGCTCGCGGGCAATGGACAGCGCATCCGAGAAATCCTCGCACACAACCGCGCCCACTGGTTCAAACGACCCGTCGCGGCTGAGCACGATGTTGGTGCGCCCGATCAACGGCTTTTTTGGCAGGCTGGTCCAGGTCTTGCGGCCCATGATCACCGGCTTGCCCATGGTGGTGGCCCGGAAGATCGCCATGTCCGATTTCAACCGCCAAGGCAGCTTGCCACCTCTGCCGATCACGCCGTTACGGGCGCGGGCGATGGGTCCGGCGGAGAGTATGGCGGGGGGCATGGGAGTGTCTTACGCCACGGGCTCCAGCCAGGACAGCCACTTGCGGCGAACGGCCTCTTCCGGGTCGATGCCGAAGCGGCGACAGTACAGCAACAGCATGCACAGAACATCGGCGGCCTCGTCGGCCCGGTCCTGCTCGGTGGCCGCGCCGCGACCCCGGCTTGAGAGTCGGAGGTGCGCCTGGGCCAGTTCGCCCAGCTCTTCCTGCAGCTTAAGCAGGAACCAGTCGTCGTTGCGGTCGATGTCGTACTTGCCGGCGTAGATGTCGGAGATCTGTTCCGCCGCATCGGAGACGCCGGTGAGGGTCAGGGGCGAGGCCTTCACTAGACTGCGATCGGCGCTGAAATCGAAGGGTGGGCGGTGTAACCCTCCAGCTTGAAGTCCTCATAGTCGAAGGCCGTCAGGTCGTCCTTGTCGGCCACCTGCATCACCGGCAACGGCATCGGCTCGCGGGTCAGCTGCAGCTTCGCCTGGTCCAGATGGTTCAGATAGAGGTGGGCGTCGCCCAGGGTGTGCACGAACTCGCCAGGCTCATAGCCGGTCACCTTCGCCATCATCAGGGTCAGAAGCGCATAGCTGGCGATGTTGAACGGCACGCCCAGGAACACGTCAGCCGAACGCTGATAAAGCTGGCAGCTCAGTTTCCCGTCGGCCACGAAAAACTGGAACAGACAGTGGCAGGGCGGCAGGGCCATGTCGTCCACATCGGCCGGGTTCCAGGCCGAGACGATGTGGCGTCGGCTGTTGGGATTGGTTTTCAGGCTGTGAACCACGGCGGCGATCTGGTCGATCACACGGCCGTCCGGCGCGGCCCACGAGCGCCACTGCTTGCCGTAGACCGGTCCCAGCTCGCCCTCGGCGTCGGCCCACTCGTTCCAGATGGAAACGCCGCGTTCCTGCAGCCAGCGCACATTGGTCTCGCCGCGCAGGAACCACAGCAATTCCAGAATGATCGACTTGCGGTGCAGTTTCTTGGTGGTGAGAAGGGGGAAGCCCCTGGCCAGATCGAACCGCATCTGGCGGCCGAAGACGCCAAGCGTGCCAGTGCCGGTCCGGTCGCCGCGCTGGACGCCGTTCGCCAGGATGTCGGCGAGCAGGTTCAGGTACTGCCGCTCGGGGTGATCGGCAGGGGCAAGGCCCAGACTGGCGGGGGAAACGGGCGCGTTCATCAGCACGCAGCCTCTCGCATCCATTGATTCGACGACAGCCCAATCAGCACCGTGCACAGCCTCGTCCACAGACTGATTCGCGAGATCACCCCGAAAAGCCGCCGCCCTCCAGAAAGGCATGCTCCTCGGCCGTATTGGTGCGACCCAGCGCCGGGTTGCGATGCGGGAAGCGGCCAAAGCGGGCGATGATGTCGCGGTGGATCCGGGTCCACTTGATCAGTTCGGGGTCGCCGAGGTCCTCGGCCAGATGCACGCCATACTCCTGATCGCCAGGGTCTTCGGAATGCTCGAACGGTAGCACCAGGAACTGGCGCATGTCCTCTTCGACCACCTGGTGCCAGCCGCGCTCAGTGGCGTTGCGGGCGACGGCTCGGGCCTTGGGGTCGGTAGCGTAGCTGTGGGCCGATCCGCGGTAGAGATTGCGGGGAAACTGGTCCAACAGGATGACAAGCGCCAGTGACCCGTCAGGAGTCACACCCCAGGAATCATATTCGCCGCAGGCGGCGCGGTGATGGACGGGTTCGAACTTCAGCCGGATAACGTCGTCGAACCGGCTGCTCTTCGCGAACCACATTGTGGGCCCGGCGCTTTGCCAGAACCCCAGGACGTCGTTCGGCGTGGCGGCCAAGCTCGCCTCCCTGTTGCGTTCAGCATTACGTGTGACCCGGTAGCCGGGCTGCGCCTAATCGCTGTAAAACGGAAATGCAAATCCGTTCAAGCGCGGTTCACCCGATCCCTGCGCATGCTCGCAATCAAGGGACGAGAGGCCGTTTGGCGCGGCCCAGAATGGAAGATCGAGACCATGAAGTTCGCGACAGCCGCCCTGGCGATTGTGTTCCTGGCGCAAGCGGCGCCAGCGCTGGCGCAACGTGAGGAGATCGAGCGACAGGAACCGGTGGAGATGCCGCGGGCTGAACGGACCTATGAGGCCCCGGTCAGCGCCCCGCCACGTGGACCGTCGCGGGACGAGGGTTTCCGGAATGACGGACCTCGGGGCGATCGACCCCGTGACGATGTTGAGGGTCGCCGTGGCCGCGATGCCCCAACGCCACCCAACGCCACCGATGCCGCGCAACCTCCGTCGGCGCCACAAGTGCGTGACGGTGGCGGTCGTCGGGGTGGATGGGTTCCCGGCGACTCGGTCGGGCGACCTGGCCCCTGGACACCGACCGCCGGACAGGGTGATGGCGCGCGAGATCAGGGCAATGCGCGTCGTGATGAACCGCGTGGCGACAGTGGATCTCGGGGTGGCAATCGCGGCGATGATCGCCGAACCCGCGATGGGCGCGGTGACCACGACACCTGGCGCAATGACGGGACCCGGGGCCGGGACCGCGACCACGATGATCGGCGCGACCGGGATAGACACGACTGGGATCGACGCGACGGAGACCGGCGCGATTGGGACCGGCGCAACCACAATGATCGCTACAGCTATTGGCAGCGTGGTCGCTATCCGTCGGTCTACTTCAGCTCGAGCCGCTATCGGTATGCCTGGCGTCCACCCACCGGTTACTATGCGTACAACTGGGGGTTCGGCGACTTCCTGCCGCGAAGCTGGTTTGGACCGGGGGCCTTTTTGATTGATCCATGGCGGTATGATCTGCCGCTGCCGCCGCCCGGCTATGACTGGGTGCGGGCGGGCTACGACGCCCTGCTGGTTGACGCCTACTCGGGTCGCGTCGTGCAGGTGGTGCGGAACGTCTTCTGGTAGTCAGCCAGCGCGGCAGGCGGCGCAAAGGCCGCGGGCTTCCAGCGTCACCACGCGGACCGTGTAACCGGCCGCCTGGGCCAGCGTGATCTGGGCGGCGAAGTCCGGGGCAATTTCCTCGGCCTCGCCGCAACAGTCGCAGATCAGGAAGGCGGCTGAATGTCCGCCTTCCAGTCGGCACGGCACATAGGCGTTCAGGCTCTCGATACGGTGCGCGAAACCCAGGCGTTCGAGGAATTCCAAGGCACGGTAGACCGTCGGCGGCTTGGCGGATTGCCCTTCACGTCCGAAGGCGGCGATCAGATCATAGGCCTTGAGCGGCGCGTTTGCCTGCAGCAGCAGTTCCAGCACCCGTCGACGTGGTGGCGTGAGCCTCTCGTGCACCGAGGCGCAACGGGTTTCCGCCGACCCCAGGGCGCAGTCTAGTTCAACCTGCCCAAGCCCGTGGTGCACGTGCTGATCGTGATGAATGCAGGCGTCCGTCATGACGTCGAACTAACCCTGATCACCACCCGGCGGCAATGCCGATGATCACACTCTAGGCTTCTGTTTCAGAGGGGCCTTCTCCGGCCTCAAATGTCTTGGGCTTGCGGCGACGGACGCGGGCAGGTTTCTCTGCGTCAGCCTCTACACTCGGTGCTGAAACCGGGCGGGCCTGGAGAAAGGCCGGCGCGTGGCTGGCCCCGCCGTCAGAATCCCGCAGCATGGCGCCGCGCGGCTCGACGACCTCGGGGGGCGCCGCCTGTGCGACGGGTTGGGGGTCTCGGTCCGCGCGTTCCGGTCGATCATTCCGGTCCTGACGGTCGAACCGCTCACGACGCGGCTCTTCGCCCTCGGCGCGCGGACGATCATCCCGGGGGCGTTCTTCACGCGGTCGGTCGTCACGTGGCCGGTCGTCGCGTGGCCGATCATCACGGGGACGGTCATCCCGATTGCGATTGCGATCGCGGTTGTTGTCGCGGTTGTAGCGGTCACGATTGCCGCCGCCTTCGTTGCGGGGCCGATCGTCGCGGGGACGGTCATCGCGTGGCCGATCATCCCGGGGGCGATCATCGCGAGGCCGCTCGTCGCGTGGCCGCTCATCCCGCGGCTGCCAGTCACCGCGACTGCGGGGCTGGTCACGGGTGTCGGTGTCTTCTGCGGGTTCACCCGCAGCGATGGCGGCCTCGTCGGCAGCCAGAGCCTGAGCCTGCCCGGTTTCGTCTTCGAAATCGATATCATAGCCCGACGAAAAGTGGTCACGGCCCAGTATTTCGCTGGCTGGCCGGTTCGGTTGGATGGCGCGAAGCAGGCGGAAATAGTGTTCGGCGTGCTGAAGATAGTTTTCGCCCAGAACCCGGTCGCCGGCGGCATTGGCGTCACGCGCCAGCTGTTGGTATTTTTCGAAAACGTGCTGCGGATTGCCACGCACCTTGACGCCTTCGGGGCCGTTGGAATCGAATGCCCGGTTGGCGTTCTGCGTCGGCTTCATATTGCCGCCGCCGCTGCTGCCACTGCGGTTACGCCCACGTTGGCGCTTCATACCTTTGAAATCTCTCATATTTTGAAAACCGTTCGGCTCTTTCCTGAGCGCCAGTTCGGCGGCTATGCCTTCAGCTTGGCGGGCCCTTGGCCCAGTCTGATTGTTGAAGACGTATGTGTTCCCCGTCTTCCGCCCGGGAGATCGTCAGCGAGAGGCCTTTTTTGAGGAAAGCGTCACGCCTGTCGGGCCGGGCGGGCGTCCTTTTCGGGGACGCGTCTACCTGCAACACCGACGAATTTGGGTGGAGACAACGGAAGATGTAACGAGTCAGGTCGCGGTTTCCAAGGGCTTTTTCGTGCCGACCACAACTCGGTCGCGGTCGCTGAGGTCGCGGATGGTCTGGACACCTTCGGCGCCGGCGCTTCGAAACAGCGTTTCGACGGCATCCTTCTGGTCATATCCGATCTCGACGGCGAAGCGTCCGCCCGGCTTCAGCACCCGCAGGATTTCCGGCGCCAGGGTGCGGTAGTGATCCAGTCCATCTTCCCCACCTTCGAGTGCGAGGCGCGGTTCGTGGTCCCGAACTTCAGGCTCCAGCGTCTCGATGACGTGGGTCGCTATGTAGGGTGGGTTGGACACCACCAGGTCAAACGTGGATTCGCCCAGCACCGCCGACCAGTCGCTGCGCAGAAGCGCCACGCGGCCAGCCAGGCCCAGGCCGGCAGCATTGTCACGGGCGACGGCCAGGGCCTCCTCCGAGATGTCGATTCCCAGCCCCTTGGCGGCGGGCCGTTCCGCCAGCAGCGCCAGCAGGATCGCGCCGGATCCCACGCCAAGGTCCAGAATCGACCAGGCCGCGTGCTCGGGAAAGTCGCGCAGCGCGTACTCCACCACGGTCTCGGTATCTGGTCGTGGGGTCAGCACATCAGCGGTTACGTTCAGCATGATCTTCCAGAAACCCTTGCGGCCCAGGATATGGCTGACGGGCTCGCGGTGTTCTCGGCGTGAAAGATAGCTATCCAGCGTCGCTTCCTGCGCCGGCGTCAGCAGCCGTTGGGGGTCGGTGACGATGTCTACGCGGGTCGCATCTGCGGCAGCCTCCACCAGCAGGCGCGCGTCGATCACCGGACCTGCAACGCCGGCGGCTGACAAGCGCGCCTTGGCCTCGCCCCAGGCTTTGACCAGCGTCAGGCTCACGGTTGCGGCTCGGTCACGGCGTCGCCCAGGCTGATGCGGCCCGCCGTCGTCATGTTGACGTAGATGCCCAAAAACAGATGACCATAGTGGTCGAACAACGCCTTCACGACGTCCAGATCTCTCACCGCTGTGGTTGGGTCAACATGGGTCGCGGCGCAGCGGACAATGGGCTTGAAC
Organism: Alphaproteobacteria bacterium; assembly: GCA_031379795.1. Classification (GTDB taxonomy): domain Bacteria; phylum Pseudomonadota; class Alphaproteobacteria; order Caulobacterales; family Caulobacteraceae; genus Phenylobacterium. The sequence goes on along the minus strand of JANNFM010000459.1, from coordinate 6,679 downwards.
ACCTTGGCTCTGGCCCAGCCCAGCATCAGGTCGCGCCCCGCCCAGTCGTTCTCAGCCCAGGCCGGCCAGCCTTCGACATAGAGATTGGCCCGGAACCGTAGGGGGTCGAGGTCAACGCCCATCCTGGCCGACAGGTCGCGGACGCTGGCCATGTTGACGATGGAAACCTGGCCCAACGGGTGATCCGTAAACCGGAACGCGCCGCGCGCTTCGACCACCCTCAACGGACCCTGGGCCTCGTCGCCCAGCAAGCGACCCAGCCAGGCAGCGAAGGCGTCTCGACCCGAGGCGTCAGTCAGACGACCGGCAAAACTGTCCAGTCCCGGCGCCTCAGCGCTCAGAACCCCCGCCGCATCGTCAAACCGCGTACGCGCTGCGGCAACCCTGGGGATTGCGGCCAGCACCGTGAACTTCTGCTTTGACACGAATGCTGGCGCGTCAGGATCATAGCCCGATGGGCCGTTCTCGACAGCCCACGCGCGGTCATGCGGGAAGCCCTCACCCGGTGCGAGGTCGACGCTTGCCAATGCTTCTGGCGTGAAGCCCTTGACGGGATGGCGAAAGATCGCCGCGATGTGGCCGTTCATAGCGGGTATCTGGCGGAAATGCCGACGGCCCACAAGCAGGGGCTGGCGGTTCTGGCCGCCGATCGATTGCTTGATCTAGCCGAACTCATCCTCAAGGGCCGCCAGTCGCGCGGCCTGATCCTCGGCGATCAGGGGTTTGATCACGTCGTCGAGGGCGTCGCCCTCCATCACCTTGGCCAGGTTGTAGAGCGTCAGGTTAATGCGATGGTCGGTGACGCGACCTTGCGGGAAGTTGTAGGTGCGGATCCGTTCCGAACGGTCGCCGGACCCGACCTGGCTCTTGCGGGCGTCTGAGCGGGCGTTGTCCAGAGCCTCACGCTGTTGATCGTAGAGCTTGACCTTCAAGGCCTTCATGGCGCGGGCGCGGTTCTGGTGCTGTGACTTCTCCGACGAGGTCACCACGATGCCGCTGGGCAAGTGGGTAATCCGAACCGCAGAATCGGTCTTGTTAACGTGCTGGCCGCCCGCGCCAGACGAGCGATAGGTATCGATCCGCAGGTCTTGGTCGCGGATGTCGATCTCGACTTCTTCGGGCTCGGGCAGAACCGCGACGGTGGCCGCCGAGGTGTGAATCCGGCCCTGCGCTTCTGTGGCCGGCACCCGCTGGACCCGGTGGACACCGCTCTCGAATTTCAGGCGGCCGAACACGCCATCACCGGTGACGGCGGCCACGATTTCCTTGTACCCGCCCATTTCGCCCTCCGAGATGCTGTCGATCTCGACCTGCCAGCCCTGGGACTGGGCATAGCGCTGGTACATCCGGAACAGGTCGCCGGCGAACAGGGCCGCCTCATCGCCACCTGTGCCGGCGCGGACTTCGAGGATAGCGGAGGCGTTCTCGTCGCGGTCCTTGGGGGCCAGCAGCAAGGCCACTTCATGCTCCAGCGCCGGCAGCTTTTCTTTGAGCGCCTCCAGTTCGTCGCGGGCCATCTGCGCCATGTCGGCGTCGCCGCCCGTCGCCATCTCCTCGAGTTCGGGGGCCTCCGCCATCACCCGCGCCAGAGCCATCACTGCATCGGCCACCGGCTTCAGCTCTGCGTGCTCCTTGGACAGGCGCACAATTTCGGGCCCGTCCTTGGCCGCACCCATTCGCGCCTCGATCTCGCGGAAGCGGTCGAGCACCTGATCGAGGCGGGCCTGGGGGAGTCGCAAAGGGGTTTGTCCTGAACGCGGGGCGTGTCTCTAGCCCAGAGCAAGCCGGGCGACAATTTCGGTTATCATGGTTCGGCGCGACTCGGAGACCCGCCATGCCGCACTATCATCAAGGCAACCGTGACCTGCAGGACGCCTTCGGCAGTCGCGCGCTGGCCGACCGCCTGGCCGAAAAGTTGGGCCGCGACCAGTTCAGCGAGGCCGACGCGACCTTCATCGCCGCCCAGCCCTTCTTTTTCCTGGCGACGGCGGACGCCGAAGGACGGCCCGATTGTTCCTTCAAAGGCGGGATGCCGGGGTTTGCCCGGGTGGTGGCCCCCGATCTGCTGGTCTTCCCGGACTATGACGGCAACGGCATGTTCAAGAGCCTTGGGAATATCGTCGCCAATCCGTTAGTCGGACTGCTGTTCATCGCCATGACGGAGCGCCCGGCGCGTTTGCGCGTGAACGGCCGTGCTGAAGTCTTGCGCGACGATCCCCTGATGGCAGAGCTTCCGGGCGCCCAGCTGCTGGTCAAGGTGACGCCCGTCGACATTTTCCCGAACTGTCCACGCTACATCCCGGACCTGGACTTGACGTCAGCGTCGGCGGACGCGCCGGTGGCGGGCCTGACACCGGTCGAGCCGCGCTGGAAGTCGATGGAGGCTTTCAGCGATGTCGTGCCACCGCGACGGCGCCCATAGAAAAGCCCTCACTGTCGCCAGTGAGGGCTAGTCTTCGCGCGGCTGCGCAGATCGTGTTTTAAGCGCGTTCGCCGGTCAGCGCGGCGTTGCCGAACATGCCAAGCTTGACGTTGCCCGTCATCTTGTCGCCGGCCACCGTGGCCGAGAAGTCGAGCTTCATCGGCATCGGGGTGGTGATATCGGTGGACCAGGTCAGGGTGTCGCCGTCGACCTTGCCGGACACTTCGCCCGGCCCCATCTCGGACTCGACCTTGCCGGTGAAGCTGTCACCGCTGGTCGTAATGGAGACGTCCATGGTGCGTGCGCCCATGGGGGTGTTCATCGTGATCTTCCAATTGCCGTCCGCAGACATTTCATATCTCCCTGGAATTGAGCCACCACCTAAGCGCGGAAGTCGCGCGTATGCAAGAGTGACGCAGGTGTCACTTTTGTAATGGCGCGCCGTCAAACCAGGGAAGCGGCCTCTGCGGCTTTCAGCTCTGCGGCCTTGGCCTCGACCAACTCCACGATGTGGTCGACCATCTGGTCGTTGTCCATTTTGTGGTGGGCCTTGCCGGCCATGTAGACCATGCCCGCACCCTTGCCGCCGCCGGTGAAGCCGATGTCTGTCATCAGCGCCTCTCCGGGTCCATTCACGACGCAGCCGATGATCGACAGGCTGAGCGAGGTGGAGATATGGGCCAGTCGGGCCTCCAGCGCCTCCACGGTCTTGATCACGTTGAACCCCTGTCGCGCGCACGATGGACAGGCGATGATGTTCACGCCCCGGTGGCGCAGGCCCAGTGACTTCAGGATATCGAAGCCGACCTTGACCTCTTCCACCGGATCGGCGGCCAGGCTGACGCGGATGGTGTCGCCGATCCCCGCCCACAGCATCGCGCCGATGCCGATTGAGGATTTCACGGTGCCCGTCCGAAGAGCCCCCGCCTCAGTGACGCCCAGATGCAGCGGACAATCGATAGCGTCGGCCAGTTGTTGATAGGCCGCGACCGTCATGAACGGGTCGGACGCCTTCACGCTGATTTTGAACTCGTGAAAGTCGTGATCCTGCAGGATGCGGGCGTGGCGCAGCGCGCTCTCGACCATGGCCTCGGGACAGGGCTCTCCATACTGTTCCAGCAGGTCGCGTTCCAGTGACCCGGCATTGACCCCGATACGCATGGAACAACCGTGGTCACGGGCGGCCTGGATCACGTCGCGCACCCGCGAGGCGTTGCCGATGTTGCCTGGATTGATCCGTAGGCAGGCCGCACCCGCCTGGGCCGCTTCAATGCCGCGCTTGTAGTGAAAATGGATGTCCGCAACCAGCGGGACGTTGGAGGCTTTGACAATGGTCCTGAAGGCCGCCGTCGAATCCTCGTCCGGGCAAGAGACCCGGACGATGTCGCACCCCGCTTCCTCAAGCTCCCGCACCTGGTTGATTGTCGCCTGGGCGTCAGCTGTCAGTGTGTTGGTCATTGACTGGACCGTGATCGGCGCATCGCCGCCGACCTCGACGCTGCCGACGCGGATCTTGCGGCTGGGCCGCCGGTGGATGGCCCGCCAGGGGCGGACAGCGGTGTGGGCTTCTGCGGTCATGCTGCTTTCGAAAATAGGCGGTTTGGGCGGGAAACCCAAGCGGCTCATATCCTGGGCTCGAAGCCCCGACTTACGGCCCCGGCCTCACCGAAGCCGGCGGCGGTGCGGCAAGCTTGGATGCCAGCACCTGCTGCGCCGGCAAAATCCCTCTGGAGCGCCCGGAAACAAAGACCTGAAAATCATCGGCCTTGGAGACGTCCAGGGTCAGTCCGGCGATCTGCGGCACGCGGAAGGCTTCCCCCTTTGACAGCTGACGGGCAAAATAAACTGAGCCGTCTGTTCCGCGAAGGATCAGCGACGCGGGCTTCAAGGCTTGCAGTGTCACGGTCGACAGCTGAGCAGCGCCGGCGTCATAGATCCTGCCCTGGGGGGCAAAGACCTGGGGTAATGCGGTCACATCCACACTGGTCGCGGGCTTCGACGGCGATGACACGTTGCTCGCCGTCGGGTCGGTCTCAAGGCCCATGGCTGCAGCGAGACCCGGCGTTTCGTAGGCTGGCGGGGTGGTCGACTCCACAGGAGCCGGAAGCGGATAGCCGAGCTCCATGACGCCGGGTTTCACACTGGCGAGCGCCTTGGTGGTGGCCGCCTGGGGTGTCAACGACGACGGTGGGGCATTGGCGCTCATGGCGCGTTGGGCGACATTCCAGAGCACAATGGCCGAGATGATCACCAGAGCCCCGATCAGAAAGGCCGCGACGCGTGGATCGCGATCATCGGGCATGCCGACCGGGGCGTGCAGCGGCTCATCCAGCACCGGATCGTCGGTTTTGAAGCGCTCGATCGCCAACTCCGGATCGAGGCCAAGGCTGGCGGCGAACGCGCGGATATAGCCGATGGCGAAGGGACGTGAGGGCAGGGCGTCGAGGCGCATTTCCTCGATGGCCTCCAGATAGACACGACGCACCTTGGTATCGTCCGCGACATCCTGGACGCTGCGACCAAGGCCCTCCCGGACGGCGCGCAACGCTGCGCCCAGTGTTTCTTTCTCCATCAGCGCACTGGCCGGTTGGGGCGGGATGTCGAAGACGCCCTCGGCGGCATTATCCGTCTGCGTCGAGCGGCTTGGCGCGAACTCCGGCGCAGGGCTGTCGAACAGGCTTCGCGCCCGCGCGCGGTCCTGGCTTTTGGCCGACTTCCAGAAGGGGCGCTTGGTCGACACGCGGGTCTATGGGGCTCCAGAACGGGTGATCATCCACCCGGCAGCGCTCAGTATGCCCTGAGTCAGACCGCGAGGTAGAATTTGCGCGCCAGCGTTTCAATCTCATTGCGCACGGACCCCGCGCTGGACTTTAGCAGGGCCGCCACGCCTTTACTCGCCGCCTCACGATCGCAGCCCAGCACCATCTGCTTGACGGGACCGATGCCGGCGGGCGGCATCGACAACCGTTCGAAGCCTAGGGCCACCAGCGAGAAGGCCTCAAGCGGCCGACCCGCCATCTCGCCGCAAACGCTAACCGGCGTGTTGAATTCGGCGCACGCCCGCTGAATGGTTTGAAGCGCGCGTAACGCTGGCGGCGACAGTGGGTCGTAGCGATCCGCCACCCGAGGGTTCCCCCGATCTGCGGCGAACAGGTATTGCATCAGGTCGTTGGTGCCGACGCTGACGAAGTCTGTCATCGGCAACAGGGCATCCAGGTGCCAGAGCAGTGATGGCGCCTCTATCATGGCACCGACGTCAAGTCGGGATGGCTCTGGTCGGCCCCGCCGCAGCGCCCAGGCGACTTCGGTGTCGACCAGCGCGCGGGCCGCCCGGAACTCATCCACATTGGCGACCAGCGGGAACATGATCCGTAAGGGGCGACCTTTCGCCGCGGCGATCAGCGCGCGAAGCTGCATCCGGAGCAGGGCGGGACGATCGAGCCCCATCCGGATCGCACGCCAGCCGAGCGCCGGATTGTCCTCCCGTTCGGCCTCCATATAGGGCAGCACCTTGTCACCGCCGAGGTCCAGGGTCCGGAAGGTGACCGGCAGGTCGCCGGCGGCATCCATTACGCGGGCGTAGAGTGTCGTCTGGGCGTTAAAGCGCGGCATCTCCTCCGAGATCATGAACTGGAACTCCGTCCGGAACAGCCCGATTCCCTCGGCCCCGGTTTCGCCCAGGCTCTCCAGGTCGACATCCAGCCCGGCATTCATCAAGAGCGTGATCTTCGCTCCGTCGCGGGTGATCGCCGGCGTGTCCTTGAGTTTGGCGAATTCGGCCCTGCGCTGGCGGCGCACGTCGATGCGCGCCTGGATGGCCTTCACCACGTCGGGACGAGGACGGAGATAAGCCTCTCCGGTTTCCGCATCGACGATCACGGGATCACCTTCGGAAACACGGTCGCGCAGGCCCTGTAGACGGCCGACGCAGGGAATATCCAATGCGCGGGCCACGATGGCGGCATGGCTGGCGGAAGAGCCTTCCTCCAGCAGCAATCCCCGCAGCTTCTTGCGATCATATTCCAGCAGATCTGCGGGGCCGAGGTTCCGTGCGATCAGCACGGCGTTGGCCGGCAGCTCGCGTGCGACGCTGCCGTTGCCGGCCAGATGGCGCAGCAGGCGATCGTTGAGATCCTCCAGATCGTGCAGACGCTCGCGTAGATAGGGATCGCGCGCCGGGCCCAGGCGCGCGCGGTGCTCGGAGCGCACCCGCTCGACGGCAGCCTCGGCGGTCAGGCCGTTTCGGACAGCGTCCTC
>JANNFM010000457.1:0-10971 GCA_031379795.1 Alphaproteobacteria bacterium | reverse complement strand
GTCTGGGCCCCGCGCACACGCCGCGGTATGACGGCGCTGGGGAGGTCCGATTTACAGCATGCAACTCAAGAGCAGGGTTGCAACAGCGCCTCAACGGATACTGAGGTTCGCGGTTCTCGCGTTTTGTGCCCGTATCGATCTGCCCAGGATTTCCTGCCTTCCCCGCTTTGCGTGGGAAGCAAGGGCACACTGCGATTTCGTTCGTGGGTCTTGTCGGCCCCTATAGCCCCTGGCCGTACAGTCGCAGCATGGTGTCCACGATCCAGGCGGCGCCGGCCCAGAAGCCCGCTCCGAGGACGGTCACGAAGGCAAGGCACGCGATAGAACGGGCGGGCCGTTCCATCTGCCGCGCCGCACCGGTAAAGGCGAGGTCACGTCGCATAGTTCCTCCCGGGCACTCTTTTTCGTTTCAACTGGATCGAGCCGGTTGAATGTGTCGATGCTGACACAGGAATTTGCGCTTGGGTAGAGGTTAGTTTCGGGGGGGTGCGAACTGGACCGGTCCAGACCGGAGGTTTGATATCCCCAAAAAGCTCGTCATTACCCGGCTTGTCCGGGTAACCCATAGACACCGGATTTGCCGAGAGAAATCAAAGCGTCGCCGCTGTGGCCCTTCCGAAACCGCCTGCGTTTATGGGTTACCCGGACAAGCCGGGTAATGACGAGCTGAAGGGGGGTTGATCTATCCCGGACGTCCGACGCTTTAGGCGGCCGCCTTCTTCACCGCGCCGACCAGGTCCTTGACCACCTGGGTGACCAGCTTTGCGTCGTCGCCTTCGGCCATGATGCGGATCAGGGGTTCGGTGCCGGAGGCGCGGACCAGCAGGCGGCCGTTGCCTTTCAGGCGCTGTTCGGCGTCGGCCATGGCAGCTTTGACCTGATCGTCTTCCAGCGGTTTGCCGCCGGCGAAGCGCACGTTTTCCAGAAGTTGGGGCACGGGCTCGAACTGGCGGGCAAGCGTGCTCATGGGTTTGTCGCTTTCCTTCAGCACCGCCAGCACCTGCAACGCCGCCAGCAGGCCATCGCCCGTGGTGGAATAGTCGGACAGGATCATGTGGCCCGACTGTTCGCCGCCCAGGTTGAAGCCACCCTCGCGCATGCGCACCATCACCGCGCGGTCGCCGACGGCTGTGCGTTCCAGTTTCAGGTTGCGGGCCGTGAGGAACCGCTCCAGCCCCAGGTTGGACATCACCGTGGCCACCACACCGCCGCCAGTCAGGCGACCCTTCCGGGCCCAGCTGTCGGCGATCAGGGCCATGATCTGGTCGCCGTCGACCAGACGCCCGGTCTCGTCACAGATCAGCAGGCGGTCGGCGTCGCCGTCAAGGGCGATGCCGATATCGGCCCGGAACTCGCGCACAGCGCTGACCATCGCCGCAGGATGCGTGGAACCGCATTCGGCATTGATGTTGGTGCCGTTGGGCTCGACGCCCACCTTGATGACATCGGCCCCCAGTTCGTACAGCACAACGGGGGCGACCTTGTAGGCCGCACCATTGGCGCAATCGATCACCACCCGCAGGCCGGACAGGTTCAGCCGACGGGGGAAGGTCGCCTTGGCGATCTCGACGTAGCGGGCCTGGGAATCGTCGACCCGCGCCACGCGGCCCAGCGCGGTAGGCGGTGCCAGCCCCTCGACCAGGCCCTGATCCATCAAGGCCTCGATCTCGAGCTCCTTGGCGTCGGAAAGCTTGTAGCCGTCAGGACCGAACAGCTTGATGCCGTTATCGACATAGGCATTGTGGGACGCCGAGATCATCACGCCCAGATCCGCGCGCAGCGACCGGGTCATCATGGCCACGCCCGGTGTGGGCATCGGACCCAGCAGGCGAACATCCATGCCGACGCTGGCAAAGCCTGCCACCAGCGCCGGTTCGACCATGTAGCCGGACAGCCGGGTATCCTTGCCGATCACCACCAGGTGGCGGCGTTCGTCCTGGGATTTGAAGACCTTGCCTGCCGCCATGCCGACCCTGAGCGCGACCTCGGCGGTCATGGGGTGGCTGTTGGCCTGGCCCCGGATACCGTCAGTGCCGAAATAGGCGCGGTTGCTCATGGTTTGCTCGTCGGACTAGAGCCTTTCCGGATCAGATGGAATCATCTGAGCCGGACAAAGAGGCTCGCTCTTCTTATGCTTAGAGCATGACGGGCGCTTCAACCGGTATCCACTTGAAACTGTCATGCTCCAGGATCTGGAAACGATCCGAAACGGAGATTTAATCGACGGTAGCTAAGCGGATGCTAAAGCCGCCGGGTTCGTGGCGATATCGGTCAAGTTTCGCCATACCACATTGAAGGTAACTGCCACATGTGCGGCATCATCGGGATCGTGGGCACGTCATCTGTCCAGGAGCGACTGATCGAGAGCCTCAGGCGGCTTGAGTACCGCGGCTATGATTCGGCCGGCATCGCAGGCTTTACCGCGACGGGTGTTGAGCGGCGTCGCGCGGCCGGCAAGCTGAAGAACCTTGAGGACGTACTGGCAACCGATCCCCTGAAAGCCACCGTCGGGATCGGTCACACCCGCTGGGCCACCCATGGGCCGCCGACGGAGCGCAATGCCCACCCCCACCGCGCCGGACGCGTGACCCTGGTACACAACGGCATCATCGAGAACTTTGCGGACCTGAAAGCCGCTCTGAAGGCCGACGGGCGGGTGTTCGAGACCGATACCGACACCGAGGTTGTGGCCCATCTGCTCGACAGCGAGCTAGCCGGAAAATCGCCGACAGAGGCCCTGAAGGCCACGCTGGACAAGGTGCGGGGTGCGTTCGCGCTGGCCGTTATGATCGACGGCGAGCCGGGGCTGCTGATGGGCGCACGCCGTGGGCCGCCGCTGGTGATGGGCTACGGCGAGGGCGAGATGTTCCTGGGCTCGGACGCGCTGGCGGTCGGGCCGTTCACCAACCGGATCGCCTATCTGGAGGACGGTGATTTCGTGGTCATCGATCACAGCGCCGCCAAGGTGTTTGACGCCGGGGGTCGGCCTGTCCTGCGGGCGGTCCAGACCGTGCCCCAGTCCGCCACGCTGATGGAAAAGGGCAACTACCGGCATTTCATGGAAAAGGAGATCCATGATCAACCGGAGGGGTGTCAGCGCACCATTGCGGCCTATGTGGACACCCTGAGCGGTCATGCCGCGCTGCCCGGCGGCATCGATTTTGCGACGCTGGAGCGGATCCAGATTGTTGGCTGCGGCACGGCTTACTATGCCGGGATGCTGGGCAAGTATCTGATCGAGCGGTTGGCGGACCTGCCGGTGGACGTGGAGGTGGCCTCGGAGTTTCGCTACCGCGAGCCGTCGCTGAGTGCCGGGTCGCTGGTGATCGCCATGTCGCAATCCGGCGAGACCGCCGACACCCTGGCGGCGCTACGCTATTGCCAGGCCAGGGGCATGAAGAGCGCCGCCGTGGTCAACGCGGTGGGGTCCACCATGGCCCGCGAGGTGGATGTGGTCTGGCCGATCCACTGCGGCGTCGAGATCGGGGTGGCCTCGACCAAGGCGTTTACCGCGCAGGTCAGTGTTTTGATGGCCCTGGCCATCGCCGCGGCGCGGGCGCGTGGGCGGATCAATGAGGCTGAGGAACAGCGTCTGGTTGGCGTGATGCTGGAGGCTCCGCGTCTGATGGCGGAGGCTGCGCTGACAGAAGAGGCCATTCGCCTGCTGGTGCCGGAACTGGCCCGTGCGCGGGATGTCTTGTACCTGGGTCGAGGTCCGATGTTCCCGCTCGCCCTTGAGGGTGCGCTGAAGCTTAAGGAAATCAGCTATATCCACGCCGAGGGCTATGCGGCGGGCGAGCTGAAGCATGGCCCGATCGCGCTGATCGACGAGGCGACGCCCACCATCGTGATCGCGCCCAGTGATCCGTTGATGGAAAAAACCCTGGCCAATATGAGTGAGGTCGCCGCGCGGGGTGGGCCGATCATCCTGGTCACCGATGCGCAAGGGGCCAAACATGCCGCGCCCGGCATGAAGGTGATCATCGGACCGGCCTGCGATCCGTTTATCGCGCCGCTGGTCTATGCGCCGCCGATCCAGTTGCTGGCCTATTATGTGGCGGTGCATAAGGGTGCCGACGTGGATCAGCCGCGCAATCTGGCCAAGTCCGTCACCGTCGAATAGCGCCTGCCGGCGGTACGGAGCCCAAAAGAACACGGCCGCCCTGTGAGGGACGGCCGTTCCTTCAAGTCGTCTGAGATCAGACGACTTATTTCTTCTCAGGCGCAGCAGCCATGGCGTCGGCAGCAGCGGCCGGAGCAGCGGCTTCAGCAGCGGCCGGAGCAGCAGCTTCGGCAGCGGCAGGCGCAGCGGCTTCAGCAGCGGCGGGCGCAGCAGCGGCAGCGGCATCAGCAGCAACAGCGGCGTCAGCAGCGGCAGGCGCTTCTTCTTTCTTTTGGCAAGCGGCCAGGCTCAGGGCCATGACACCAGCGGCGATAACGGTAGCAATGCGAAGCTTCATTAGAGTTGGCTCCCCTTGGGGTGAATCCCCGGACAGGCAGACTTTACACAACTTCGTGCGATCTCAAAATCGTGATCCGATCCGTTGGCACAAATTAATGCAGGCGAACGCCTCGCAGCCCATTAGGTGGGGCTTGGCAGCGCAGCGGCGCGAGAGGATTCGTAAGGCAGATGGGTGGGCGTGTTCGCAAGGCTGTGTTGCCGGTTGCAGGATTGGGAACGCGGGTCCTGCCCGGGGCCAAGACGACGCCGAAGAACCTGCTGAACGTGGTGGACAGGCCGATCCTGTCCTACGTCGTCGAGGAGGCGCTGGCGGCGGGGATCGAGCACTTCGTCTTCATCGTCGGACGGGGCCAGGGGGCGATCGAGGACTATTTCGACGTCAATCCCGAGATCGAGGGGATCCTTGAGGCCAAGGGCAAGCTGGACATCCTGGCCGACGTGCGCCGCGACCTGCTGCAACCCGGCCAGATGAGCTTTATCCGCCAGATGCGGCCCCTGGGCCTCGGCCATGCGGTGTGGTGCGCCCGCGATGTGATCGGCGATGAACCGTTCGCGGTCATGCTGCCCGACATGCTGATGATGGCGAAGACCTCGGCCCTGGCGCAGGCGGTGAGCGCCTATGAACAGGTCGGCGGCAATATCGTGGTCGTGGAACCCGCACCGGAAGGCGAGGCCCACAAATACGGCATCGTGGCCCTGGACGGTCAGGACGGACGGCTGAACCGCATGACCGGCATGGTGGAAAAGCCCGCGCCGGGGACGGAGCCTTCTAACTTGTTCATCTCGGGCCGCTATGTCCTGCAGCCGGACATCTTTGAGATCCTGGAGACCCAGGAGCGCGGGGCCGGGGGGGAAATCCAGCTGACCGACGGCATGTTCAATCTGATGAAGACCCAGGACTTCCACGCGCTGGAGTACGAAGGCACCACCTACGACTGCGGTGACAAGATCGGATTGCTGCGCGCCAATGTGGCGTTTGCGTTGGCCAGGCCCGATCTGGCGGACGCCGCCCGCAAGGCGATCCTGGGGCTGTTGTAGGGTTGCGCCTGCTGATTTTCGGCTACGGGTTTTCCGGGCGTGTGCTGGCCCGACGGATGGCGGCTGAGGGTTGGCGCGTCGCAGCGACCTATCGGTCCAGTTCCACTCAAGCCGAGATCGAGAACGACGGGTTTGAGGCGATCAACGTCGGCAATCCTGTCGGCCTTACCAAGGCGCTCGAGGGAACCACGGCCCTGTTGATCACGCCGCCGCCGGGTCAGGACGGTTGTCCGGCTCTGCGCGCACTTGAACCGGGCCTGTTGGCAGCAGCCGCCTCGCTGGAGTGGGTGGGCTATCTTTCAACCACGGGCGTCTATGGTGATCGGGGCGGTCACTGGGTCACGGAAAACAGCAGTCTTTCCGCCCGGTCCGTTGAGGGTGGACGGCGGGTCGAGGCCGAGCGCCAATGGCTGGATGCTGGACGTCGCCTCGGCCTGAATGTGACCATCTTCCGGCTGCCCGGCATCTACGGCCCCGGCCGTTCGACGTTTGATCGCCTGCGCGAGGGCCGGGCCAGGCGGATCATGGCTCCTGGACAGGTATTTTCGCGCATCCACGTGGAGGATCTGGCCGCGGGGCTGATGGCCTCGATCGCGCGACCGCGGGCGGGCGGAATCTACAATCTCTGCGACGACGCGCCGGCGCCGAACAGCGAAGTCGTGGCCTTTGCGGCGGGTCTGCTGGGGATGGCGTCGCCGCCGGAAATCAGTCTTGAGGACGCGAACCTGTCGCCTGCCGCCCTGCGGTTTTACGCGGAGAGCAAGCGGGTTTCCAATGCGCTGGCCAAGGCTGAGCTGGGTTGGCGGCCGAGCTATCCGACCTATCGCGAGGGGCTGGCGGCGGTGCTGGCGGCCGAGATCAGCTGACCTCTTCGACGCATTGGATCAGCCGTGCGATGTCCTGCGGGCGCGACAGCCGGTGGTCGCCGTCCTTGATCAGGGTGAAGACGACGTCGTCACCTTTCAGGGCCTGGGCCAGTTCCAGGGCGTGTCGCCACGGCACGTCGGGGTCCTGGCCACCTTGCAGGAGCCGAACCGGGACGCTGATCGGGATCGGCTGGCCGTTCAGGATCGACCATCGGGCGCCGTCCTCCAGCAGATTGCGGGTGATCGGATAGGGCTCGCCGTAGTCGGAGGGGCGCATCCAGACCCCGTCGGCGGCCAGGGCGGCGTGACCCTCCGGCGGGATGTCCGGTGTCATCAGTTTTTCGGTGAAGTCCAGTGCGGGGGCGATCAGGACCATGGCCTTGACCCGCTGCGGCCGAGACATGGCCACGAGGCAGGCGATCCAGCCGCCCATGGACGAGCCCACCAGGACCAGTTCGCCCTGCGTCAGGTCATCGATCACCGCCAGAGCGTCAGCGCGCCAGCGCGTGATCGTGCCGTCGCTGAAATCACCCGACGACGCGCCGTGGCCGAAGTAGTCGAAGCGCACGTAGGCTCCAGCGTTCGCGACGGCCCAGTCGGACAGCGCCTCAGCCTTGGTCCCGGTCATGTCGGACATGAAGCCGCCCAGCCAGACTACCGTCGGACCTTGGCCCTCGACCCGCCGCCAGGCCAACCGCGCGCCGTCCGGCTGTTCAAGAAATCCGCTGATTTCATCCATGCTGGCCCCTTAGCACCTGGACGCAACTCGGTTTAGAGAGAGCGTTGTGTCCTTGCCCCCAAATTTCACCCTCCTGCAGGTGGTCCCCGAGCTTGAAACCGGTGGCGCCGAGCAGACGACCCTCGACATGGCCCAGGCCGTGGTCCGCGCCGGGGGAACCGCGCTTGTGGCGACCCGGGGCGGGCGCATGGCGGCGCGGCTGGAGGCCGACGGCGGGCGTCTGGCGCTGATGCCGGTTCAGTCCAAGAACCCGCTGACCATGCTGGGCAATGCCGCGCGCCTGATCGCCCTGATTCGTGAGGAGAACGTCTCCATCGTCCACGTCCGCAGCCGCGCCCCGGCCTTCTCGGCGCTGTGGGCGGCGCATGTGACCCGGACACCCTTCGTTGCGACCTACCACGGGATCTACAAGGCGCAGTCGGGACTGAAGCGCTGGTACAACGCCATCATGACCCGCGGGGACCTGGTGATCGCCAATTCCGACTTTACCCGCGATCATGTGCTGGCCGAGCACCGGGTGTCGCCGGAGAAGCTGGTGACCATTCCTCGTGGTGTGGACCTGCAAACCTTTGACCCTGCCGGGGTGACCCCGGACCGGATCACCGCACAGAGGCACGGCTGGCATATTCCCGACGATGGGCGGACGATCATCCTGCTGGCCGGACGGCTGACGCGGATCAAGGGGCACCTGACGGTTGTCGAGGCGGCGCGACGGCTTGCCGCTCAGGGGCGGCGCGACTTTCTGATCCTGTTCGCTGGCGACGATCAGGGCCGCACCGGCTACGCCGCAGAGGTGCAGGCGGCCATCGACGCGGGCGGTCTTGGGGATTGCGTCCGGATTGTCGGCCACTGTGATGACATGCCGGCGGCCTATCTGCTGGCCGACTTGGCCATCCTGCCCACCATCGTGCCGGAGTCGTTCGGTCGCGCCGCTGTCGAGCCACAGATCATGGGGCGGCCAGTGATCGCATCCAACCATGGCGGCGTGACGGAGACCATTCTGGATGGCAAGACCGGCTGGCTGGCGCCCGTCGAGGATGCCGGAGGCTGGACCCAGGCGCTGGCGCATGCGCTTGATCTGGGTCCAGCCCGGCGGCTGGCCATGGGCAGGCTGGGTCAGGACCGGGCACGGCAGCTCTATTCGGCTGAGGCCATGTGCGCGTCCACCCTGGCGGCCTATCAACGCGTGCTGGAGGCCCGGACCTGATGGCGCGTCAGATTGAACGCATCCTGGTGATCAAGCTGTCGGCGCTGGGTGATTTCGTGCTGGCCCTGGCCGCCATGAAGAAAATCCGCCAGGCACATCCCAAGGCGCACATCACCCTGCTGACCACGCCGCCGTTTGAGGCGCTGGCAAAGATCTGCCCCTACTTCAACGCGATAGACACCGGCGGGCGTCCGCAGAGCTTCGCGGGCTGGGTGGCGTTGAGACAGCGGATCCGGGCCGTTGGCTATGATCGTGTCTACGATCTTCAGACCTCGTCACGATCCAACCGGCTCTTCCAGATGCTGCGGCCACGACCACCGGCCTGGTCCGGCATCGCCCTCGGATGCGCGCTGCCGCACAAGAACCCCTTGCGAAATGGCATGCACACCCTGGAACGCCAGGCCGACCAGCTGAAATATGCGGGTATCTGGGACGATGCGCCCATCGAACCGGGCAGCGCCCCGGCCCCTGATCTGTCTTGGGTGTTGAAGGCCCAGGCCTCGGAACGGCCCATGTCGGGGGCGAACCGGCCCCGGCCCTATGTGATGTTCGTGCCGGGCGGCGCGGCGCATCGCCTGGAAAAGCGCTGGCCGGTGGAGAGCTACTCCGAGCTGGCGCGGATTCTCTATTCGCGCGGCTTCGACATTGTCATCATCGGGGGGCCCCAGGAGGCCGAACTGGCCCACGCGATCCAGCGCACCACGCCGCGTGCGCGCGACCTGACGGGCCGAACCGATTTCGCCCGCGTCGCCTTGCTGGGCGCAAGAGCCGCGCTGGCCATTGGCAATGATACCGGGCCCCTGCACCTGGCCGCCGCGGCTGGCGCGCCCACCATCGTGCTGTTTTCGAAGGCGTCGGACCCGGCGCTCTCGGCGCCGCGCGGGCGGGTTGCGATCCTGCGGGCCGAAAATCTGGAAGACCTGCCTGTGGCGCAAGTGGCGCAGGCGGCCAACTCTTTGGTGGCCTCGCCTGCCGCTTTGCCTTGATACAGAGGCCCCCCTTCGTCATATACTGTGCTCCCGACCGGATCGCCCCGCGCGACCCGGCGTTTTTTGCGTTTCAACAGCCCCGGAGACCTGCCTATTCGCCGTCCCAACCAATCGCCGCCCGTCAAAGACGGTCCGCGTATGAACGAAGAGATCCGCGTTCCCCGTGTCCTGCTGATTGACCAGCACGGAGAGAAGCAGGGCGTGATGCCCACATCCGCCGCCATCGAAGCCGCTGTAGAAGCCGGCCTGGATCTGGTGGAGATCGTTCCCAACGCCGATCCGCCCGTCTGCAAGATCCTGGACTATGGCAAGTTCAAATTCCAGGAGCAGAAGAAGAAGAACGAGGCGCGGAAAAAGCAGAAGGTCGTCGAACTCAAGGAAATCAAGCTCCGGCCCAACATCGATATCCACGACTACGAGGTAAAGCAGCGCTCCATGCACCGCTTCTTCGAAGAGGGCGACAAGGTGAAGATCACGCTCCGCTTCCGCGGACGCGAACTGGCCCACCCCGAACTGGGCATGAAGTTGCTCCAGAGGGTGAAGGTCGATTTCGAGCCCGTCGCCAAGGTGGAGTACGAACCCCGCATGGAGGGCCGCCAGATGATCATGATCCTGGCCCCCAAGTGACACCGGGAATTTTCAGCCGAATTGGAGCGGTCGCCGTCATGGCGGCCGTTTTCATGTCCGGGGGTTCGTCGGCGCAGGACGCGTCCAACTGGGCCACGCCCATCAAGCCGTTCAAGATCGGCGAGAACCTCTACTACGTCGGGGCCTCCGACCTGACGGCCTACCTGTTGGTGACGAAGGCCGGCCTGATCGTGCTGGATGGCGGGGATGCGGCCACCGGACGCCAGGTTGTCGCCAACATCCGGACCCTGGGCTTTGATCCGGCACAGGTGAAGGTCCTGCTCAACACCCACCAGCATTTCGACCATGCGGCAGGCCTGGCCGCGATCAAGCGCGCCGCGCCGGGACTGAAACTGTACGCCAGCGCCGCCGACGGCCCGATCATCGCGGCGGGGGGACGGGGCGACCCGTTCCTGAAGGGCGAGCGGTTTTACTATGAACCTGTGAAGCCCGACGAGATCCTGAAGGATGGCCAGAAGGTCACCCTGGGCGGCTGGACCCTGACCGCCCACGTTACGGGCGGTCACACCAAGGGCTGCACCACCTGGACATTCCCGGTCACCGTGGCGGGCAAGGTGCGTCAGGCGTTAGTGCATTGTTCGTCCAGCGTGCTGGCGGGCTACAGGCTGGGGAAATCCGAGACCTATCCGGGAATTACCGCCGACTTCGAGAAGAGCTTCGCGACCTGGAAGGCGTTGCCTTGCGAGGTGTTCCTGGGGTCGCATGGGCAGTTCTTTGGCATGGATGCGAAGCGGAAGGCGCTGGATGGCGGCAAGGCGGATGCGTTTGTGGATCCGGCGGGGTGTGCGGCGTTTTATGCGACGGCCGAGGCGGCGTTCCGGGCGGAGTTGAAGCAGCAGAACCCGTAGAGGGGCTCTCACCCCTTTTTTTTCGTCATGGCCCGGCTTGTCCGGGCCACCCATGATCTCCGTGCTGAAGCAAGAATCATCGGCGACTCCGCCGGCGCACATCCGCCACCACGGAGATCATGGGTCGCCCGGATAAACCGGGCGATGACGAGCAGGATTGGGGTAAGCGTCCTC
>JANNFM010000456.1:0-2375 GCA_031379795.1 Alphaproteobacteria bacterium | reverse complement strand
ATCGCCCATGCGTGGCTGGTAATTCACGCGGCAGCGTCGATGGCGATGGCGTTTCCGATCACCCTCCCGCTGGCGGTGATGATCATCGGTGCCCGCCAGCTGGGGCTGGCGATCCTGATGCACGATGCGGCGCATGGCGCGCTGCACCCCGACCTGAAGGCAAATGACTGGCTGGGCGAACATCTGACGCCGGGCGGGCTGGTGCAATACCGGACCTATCACCTGGGCCACCACAAGTTCGCCCAGCAGGCCGAGGACCCGGATCTGGGACTGTCGGCCCCCTTTCCGATCACGGCCCTGTCCCTGCGCCGCAAGATCCTCCGCGATCTGACCGGCCAGACCCATCTCAAACAGCGCTGGGCACCACTGTTCCGGCGCATCGCCGAGCGAACGCCGGATCAGTCGGTGGTCAGTATCCTGACGCGCTTTGTGCGCAGCCGGCCCCGGTTTTTCATCGGCGCGGCGGTGACCATCGCGGTGACCGCGCCCTTCGGCTTCTGGTGGGCCTGGTTTGTGCTGTGGTGGCTGCCTTCGGCCACCTGGCTGCCGCTGGTGACGCGGCTGCGGAACATCGCCGAGCACGCCTGCATCGGCAAGGATGAGCCCGACCCGCTACGCCACGCGCGCACCACCCGGGCCAGCCTGATCGAGCGGATATTCCTCGCGCCCTACTATGTGAACTATCACTGCGAGCATCACATGTTCATGCATGTGCCCTGCTACAACCTGCCCCGCACCCACCGGCTGCTGAAGGCCAAGGGCGTGATGGACGGCATGCTGACGGCGCCGAGCTATCGCGATGTGCTGCGCCTGGCGTCCAGCAAGGTCGCCACTGCAGATCGCGGCGGCGGCCCGACGCCGGAGGAACGCGGCATCGAGCGGGCGCTCATTCAGTAGGCCGCCGGGTCCTGCGGTTTGCGGGCCCACACCTAAACGTCGGTTGACCTGGCCCTTGAGGACGCCGAGGGGGAGGCATGGATCTCTCCACGCCGGCTGCGCGCCGCGCCTTCATCATAGACAACACCCGCCTGCAAAGCCCGCCGCACACACCGGAGCTAAGCCTGCATCTGGCGGACGAGATCACGCCGATCTGGAAGCTGACGGAGGAGGCCCTGCTCGAAATCGGCCTGCCGCCACCCTACTGGGCCTTCGCCTGGGCGGGCGGTCAAGCGCTGGCGCGCTACGTGCTGGATGACCCCGCCATCGTCGCAGGCAAGGCGGTGGTCGACTTTGCGTCAGGGTCAGGCCTGGTCGCCATCGCCGCCGCCAAGGCGGGCGCCAAGCGGGTGCTGGCGGCTGACATCGACGGCTATTGCGGCGAGGCGCTGTCACTCAACGCCCGGGCCAACGGCGTCGTCGTGGGCTTTACCGACATCGACCTGCTGGACGCCCCACCGCCAGCCTGGGCCGACGTGATCCTGGCGGGCGATATCTGTTACGAAAAGCCGCTGGCCGAGCGGGTGCTGGCGTGGCTGGCCGTGGCGCGGGCCAACGGTGCCACCGTGCTGATCGGCGACCCGGGGCGCAGCTATTTTCCCCGCACGGGCCTGATCAAATGCGCCGAATACCAGGTGCCGACCACGCGCGAACTGGAAGACATGGCGGTCAAAAGGACGGCCGTCTGGGCTTTGCCGTAGGGTTGGAAGCCCCTTACGACCGGCTCTCGGGGACGTTGAGGCGCCAGCCCGCCTCGGTGGCCATGCGTTCGTAGAAGCCCTGTTCGTAGGCCTGCTCCGGGTCGGCGCGAACCATGGCGTCGAGGGCGTGGGCGTCATCACCCACCAGGATGCGCCAGCGCTCGGCCTTGACGCCGTTCAGGATCACGGTGGCGGCCTCGGCGGCTGACATGGGGGCGTCCTCCCGGAACCGGCGCGCGCCCTCGGCGACCATGGCCTGGATCGCCTCGTCCGGCAGCGTCGTGGTGTCGACCCCGGCCGAAGACATCCGGGAACGGGCGCGGACCAGTTCCTCGGCCGACAGGGTGTCGTCCTCGGTATTGGCGATCACCTTGCGCGAGTTGGCGGCAATGTCGGTGCCGATATGGCCCGGCATGACCACCGAGCACTTGATGTGCGGCGCGGTCCGCCGCAGGTCGGTGACCAGCGCCTCGGTAAATCCCTTCACGGCAAACTTCGCGGCGGCATAGGCCGTGTGCGACACGTGCGGACCCAGACTGGCCCAGAAGCCGTTGACGGAGGAGGTGTTGATGATGTGCGCCTCGTCAGCCGCCACCATCGCCGGCAGGAACGTGCGCACGCCTAAATAGACGCCACCCCAGCAGACGTTGAACGTGCGCTCCCACTCGGTCCGGTCGGTGTTCAGCATCGAACCCCCGCCACCGATCCCGGCGTTGTTGAACAACAGGTGCAGGCGAT
>JANNFM010000447.1:0-5768 GCA_031379795.1 Alphaproteobacteria bacterium | reverse complement strand
GTCCGCGCTGGAGGGCGGGGTGTCAGGTCCGCCGGAAAATGTGCTGTTCGTGGCGACATCCAATCGCCGTCACCTGATGCCTCGCGGCCACGCTGAGGATCGCGGCCTGATCGCCACCGCCGAGGACGCCGAGGAAGAGGTCAGCGTCTCCGACCGCTTCGGCCTGTGGATCGGATTTCCGCCGATGGATCAGGCCACCTATCTGGCCGCCGTCCAGGGCTATGCAGCGCGTTATGATCTGGCTGTGCCAGATCTGGACCGCCGCGCTTTGCAGTGGTCCCAGCTGCGCGGGGCCCGGTCAGGACGGGTGGCGTGGCAGTTCATCCGCGATCTGGCCGGTGAGTTGGGCAAGCCTCTGCCTATGTAGCTTTTCCGTCCCCATAAAGGGGAGGGACGACAACTACCTTGGTAAAACCAGTGCCGGGTCAATCGGTCGCGCGCGTTCTTGCGGGGTGGGGGCGAAGCGGACCTCGAAGTGCAGTTGCGGCTCGGAGACGCCGCCGGACGATCCCGCCTGGCCGATTTCCTGACCCTGGCTGACTTTTTGCTGCATCCGCACGCCGACCCGCGACAGGTGACCATAGGCGGTGACCCAGCCGTCAGCGTGCTTGACCAGCACCAGATTGCCGAAGCCCGGGACCTGATCACCGGCATAGACCACCTCGCCGTCGGCCGCGGCACGGATCGGCTCGCCCGCATTGGCGCGGATGTTAAGACCGTCGTTGCGCTGGCTGGTACCTTTGGAACCGAAACCGGAGATTATCTCGCCGCGCAGAGGCCAGGCGAAGCGGCCAGCCCCCATTTGGGTAATCTGGGCGTCACTGGCGGCGGGACTGGCGACAGGTGCACCGTCAATGGGGCCTGACGAGGGCGGAATGGACGGGGAAGGCCGCCGCGCGGGCCGGGGCGGCGGCACATAGGGCTGCGGCGCGCTGGGCAGCCCGGCGGCGGGTGCCTCGACGGGACGCGCCATAGGCGGCGTCTGGACCGTCGATGTCGTACGCTGGGCAGGAACGGCCTGATCAGGCTCTCGAGCCGGCTCCGCAATCGGCCCGCGATCACGAAAACCCGCCGGCAGCCGCAGCTTGCGACCGGGCACAACCGATGCGCCGCGCCGCAGCCCATTGGCTACCCTGAGTTTATCGACGGACACGCCAAACCGCTGAGCGATTTCCGCCAACGTATCTCCCCGCCCGACGACATAGCCCTTGGCAGTCGCGCCGGGCCCACGGATCGTCTGGCCGGGCTGGAGGCGATAGGGACGCTTCAGCTTGTTGATGCGGGCCAGATCATCGATTTCGCTGTCCAGACGCCGGGCAACCTTCTCCAGCGTGTCACCCTTTTTGACCCGGTAGGCGGTGCCGGGCATTTCGATATTGACCACTTTGCCCGTGACCGAACGCCCGGTGTCCGATGTTTCTGGCGTGCTGCTGCGACGGCGGACCGGCTTTTCGGCAGCGACCGGCGCTTCGTCGCCTTCCTCGACAGCCTGCGAGGTCTTGTGATCGCCTGAGAGCCGCAACTTGCGACCCGGCGTCAGGGCGGCGCTGCGGCCCAGCCCGTTCAGCGTCTGCAAGGCTGCGACCGTCGTGCCGGCGCGCCTGGCGATAGCAAACAGCGTGTCGCCGCGCTGGACGATGTAGGTCTCTGCCGCTACCGTCGCCGCAGGGTTGTTGCGGGCCGGTTTTTCGCGGCTCGATGTGGCCTTGGCGCGGGGGCCCTTGATGACCTGACCCGTATCCAGCCGGTAAGGCTTCTTCAGGCCGTTGATGTCAGCGAGGGTCTCGATATCGCTGCCCAGCTTCACCGCCACCTTGGCAAGGGTGTCGCCACGCCGCACGGTGTAGGTCGAGGTCGCCTTGGACGCGCGAGCGGCAGCATCCACGCCAACCACGGCAGGCGCGTCGGTCCGGGGCGCTGCACCGGCCAAGGTTGGCAGCGCCACACCTGCCAGCAGGATAAGGGCTATTCGTTGAACGAGGTGCGTCATCGCCGCTCCGGGGTGGTCTTTGAGAATCATCGGGGCGTCAGGTGAGATGATGATGGCGGCGCGTCGCCACCCTCGCCAACCCCCAATCGGCCGCAACACGAAAAGGTCAGAGCTCTGTGGCCACGCCGTCGAGCAACGGCACAAAGCGAACATCGATCAGGTCTTCAATCGTGAACCCGCCCTGCCCGTCGCCGGTGTACCGGCGCAGAACCTGAACGGGCCCCTTCCCGATCGGTGCCACGAGGACGCCGGTCGGTTTCAGCTGTGAAAGAAGAACTCTAGGCTCATCCGGCGCCGCAGCTGTGACCATAATGCGGTCAAAAGGCGCCTGTTCGGGCCAACCCTCGCCGCCATCGCCGAACCGGGTGATCACATTGGTCAGGCCCAGTTGCTTGAAACGCGCCTCTGCCTCACCCATCAGGGTGCGGTAGCGCTCCACCGTATAGACCAGCCGCGCGAGCTTCGAGAGGACCGTCGTCTGATATCCACTGCCGGTGCCGATCTCCAGCACCCTGTCTCGCCGGTCGATCTTGAGCGCCTGGCTCATCAGTCCCACGACAAACGGCTGGCTGATGGTCTGGCCGCAGGCGATGGGCAGGGCCGAGTCCTCAAACGCCCGGGCCTTGAACAGCTCCTGGGTAAACAGGGGCCGGGGCGTGGTTTCGATGGCATTCAGGACCTTGGCCTCGGTCACGCCCTGCGAGCGCAATGCCAGGATCAGGCGGGCCATCTGGATTTCGGGCGTCTCGGCGGGCTCCGACATACCTCAGACCTTCGGCGGCGCGCCGCCCAGTTGACCTTTCAGGTCATGGACGGTCTTTTGATGGGTCAGGTCGATATGCAGCGGCGTCACCGAGATCTTGCCGTCGTAAAGCGCGCGCAGATCGGTACCCTCTGGCGGGCTTGAGCGCAGGGGCTTGAAGCCCACCCAGTAGTAGTCGCGACCCCGCAGGTCGGTGCGCTTTTCGTTGTGGCGGATCTGGAAATCGCGGAACCCCTGGCGGGTGACCTCGACCTCCTTGATGTCGGCCACGTCGCCGTTCGGGAAGTTGATGTTCAGCACCACGTCGCTGGGCCAGCCGATTTCCATCAGCCGCTTGATAATGCCCGGTCCAAACGTCTCGGCGGCCTCATAGCTGGTGCCCGGCTCGTAGAACCCCATCTGCGACAGCGCCATCGACGGCACCCCCAGCGCCATGCCCTCAATGGCCCCGGCCACCGTGCCGGACATGGTTACATCCTCGGCCAGGTTCGCACCCCGATTGACGCCCGACAGCACCAGATCGGGCCGCTTGCCGACGATGAGATCATTGACCCCCAGCATCACGCAGTCGGTGGGCGTGCCAGTCGTCGCGAACCGCCGCTCCCCCAACTGCCGCACCCGGATCGGATCGGCCAGGGTCAGGGCGCGACTGGCCCCGGATTGCTCGTATTCCGGCGCACAGACCCAGACGTCGTCGGTGAGCTGGGCGGCGATGCGTTCCAGGGATTCCAGGCCGTCCGCATGGATGCCATCGTCGTTGGTGATCAGGACGCGCATCACCGCGCCACCCCAATCTGATCGTCATGGCCGGGCTTGTCCCGGCCAACCAGATGCGCAGGCCTCGCAGAATGATCAGCAACCTCGGTGCTTCTGGGTCCCCGGCACAAGGCCGGGGATGACGTGCAGAGAGGAAATCGCGTCACTTCGCTCCCCCGATGTGCGTCACGCCTGGCATGTAGGAATGCAGCGCCTGGGGGATGGCGATCCGGCCGTCCTCGTCCTGATAGTTCTCCATGATCGCCACCAGCGTACGACCGACCGCCAGGCCCGAGCCGTTCAGCGTGTGGACAAACCGCGTGCCTTTTTCCCCGGCCTTCTTGGCTCTCGCATCCATCCGGCGGGCCTGGAAATCCCCACAGTTGGAGCACGAGCTGATCTCACGGTACTTGCCCTGGCTGGGCAACCACACCTCGAGATCGTAGGTTTTGCGCGCACCAAAACCCATATCGCCGGTACAGAGCAACATGGTGCGGAATGGCAGTTCCAGTCGCTTCAGGATCGCCTCGGCACAACCCACCATCCGCTCATGCTCGGCCTCGGAGGCTTCAGGCGCGACGATGGAGACCATCTCGACCTTGTAGAACTGGTGCTGGCGGATCATGCCGCGCGTATCGCGCCCCGAGGCCCCGGCCTCTGAACGGAAACAGGGGGTCAGCGCGGTAAACCGCAGCGGCAACTCTTCCTCGGGAACAATCTGGTCCATCACCAGACTGGTCAGTGGCACCTCAGCCGTCGGGATCAGCCAACGGCCGTCCGTGGTCTGGAACAGGTCTTCCGCGAACTTCGGCAGCTTGTCGGTACCATAGGCCGCTGCATCGTTGACCAGCAGCGGCGGTGAAACCTCCAGGTACCCATGCTCCAGCGTCTGCATATCCAGCATGAACTGACCCAGCGCCCGCTCCAGCCGGGCCAGCGGCCCTTTGAGCACCGAGAACCGCGCGCCGCTCATGCGGACAGCGGCTTCGAAATCCAGCAGACCGGTCGCTTCACCCAGGTCGGCGTGGTTCTTCGGATTGGCGATGGAGAAGGGCTGGCCCCAGCGGCGCACCTCGACGTTGTCATCTTCGTCGGCACCGGCCGGCACGTCCGGCGCGGGGATATTGGGCAGGCTCGCCAGAATATTCTCTAGCTGCTGCTTTAGCTCAATTGCTGGCTCGATACCCGCTTCCGAGAGATTCGTAATCTGCTCCATCAGCGAGGCAGCCTCAGCCTCGTCCCGCCTGGACTTGGCTTGGCCGTACAGTTTCGAGAGTCGATTCCGCTCGGCCTGAGACTGTTCCTTGTAAGTCTGGGCGGCGCGCAGTTTCTCATCCAGCGCCAGGATCGCGGCCACGCGACCCGAGGAGCCCTTCGCCGCCCAGGCCTGTTCGTACAGCTCGGGGGTTTCGCGAATGGCTCGGATGTCGTGCATGGGGTCCGCTTTTCGGGGTTAGGCGGCACTCTCTAGAGCGCGTCGGACAGGGTGCCAACCTCCCCCATCGCTCGCGATGGCGGGAGGGGGACCGCGCCCCGCAGAGGGCGTGGTGGAGGGGGCAGGCCTCAGGCGGATGGACCGACCGGTTTGCAGGGACCCGGTGGATGAGGCTTTCCCCCTCCACCCCCCCCTGCTTTTCAGCGGGCGGTCCCCCTCCCGCCGCTGTGCGGGGGAGGTCAAGTGGCGACGATATCCGTCCCCGCCGCCTCGTCGTCCTTCTTGCGGCGCAGCTCGATCAGCTTCACGCAACCGACGGAGACGAAATAGAGCGCGATGATCGGCACAGCGAGCAGCAGCTGGCTGATGGGATCCGGCGGCGTCACGATAGCGGCGACCACCACCACAGCCAGGACCGCATAGCGCCAGCCTTTCCAGAGCATCGCCGAGTTCACGATTCCCGCCAGACCCAGCAACGTCAGCACCACCGGCAGCTGAAAGCACAGTCCAAAGGCCAGCAGCAGCGTCGTGACCAGGGTCAGGTAGTCCGACACCTTGGGCAACAGCTCAACCGCAATGCCGGCACCCATGATCTGTTGGCTCAGCGAGAACCACAGCACGAAGGGCAGGATGATGTAGTAGACCAGCGCCCCCCCCAGCGTGAACAGGATCGGCGAGGCCAGCAGGAACGGCAGGAACGCGCCCTTTTCCGACCGGTAAAGGCCGGGGGCGACAAAGCGCCAGAGCTGAAACGCAATGACCGGAAAGGCCAGGAAGAACCCGGCCCAGGCGGCGATGCGCATCGCCACCAGAAAGCCCTCTTG
>JANNFM010000416.1:0-5331 GCA_031379795.1 Alphaproteobacteria bacterium | reverse complement strand
CCCGGGGCCGGCCCGGGGTACCCTTTTTTCGGGGGGGGCGCGCGTGGGTTGGGGCCCCGGGGACGCGCCGCGGGATGACGACAATGGGTAGGTCCGATTTACCGCAGGCAACCCTAGTTCCAGATCGCGGGCCGGCGATCCTTCCAGGGCAGTTCCTTTTCCAGCTGGCCCGCCAGCCGGTAGAGCGTCGCCTCATCTGCAAACCGCCCGGTGAACATCATGCCAATCGGCAGGCCATCCGCCGATTGCCACAGCGGCACTGACATTGATGGCTGGCCGCTGAAATTGGCCGGGGGCGTGGTCGCGTAGGTGGCGGCCTGACGTTTGTCGAATTCCTTGGTGTCGGTCATCAGGGGGTCCAGCCAGTCGACCCGGGGCGGCGGCGTGCTCATCACCGGAGTCAGATAGACATCGAAGTTGTCCCAGGCGGCCAGCATCTGGCGGTTCATCAGCCGCAGTTGCTGGAAGCCCCAGAACGCCTGCTGGCCCGTCACCCGCTTGCCCGCCTCATAGCCGCGCCGCGCCAACGGCCCCAGCTCATCGTCGCCGGGCTCGCGGCCCAGCTTTTCCACCCAGCGCCGCACATTGGCCGAGAAGTTGGACGCACTGGCCAACCCCTGAGCCTTGAACAGCAGCCGGTAGTCGATGCCCAGTCCCTGCTCGAACACGTCGTGACCCAGCGCCTTCAGCGCCTCGACGGTTTTCAGCAGCGCGCCCATCATCTCGTCCGGGATCGGCCGACCGCTGGGAGTTTCTGCCGACCACGCGATCCTGAGCTTGCCCGGGCTCTTCGACACCTCGTCCAGATAAGGACCGTCCTTGGCCGGCGCCTGGAAGGGATCGCCCGGCTGGGCATAGCCGGTCGCGTCCAGCATGGCGGCGCTGTCGCGCACCGTGCGGCTGACCACATGGTGCACAGAGAACCCCAGGGCTCCGTCCACCACCTCGCAGATCGGCGTCCGGTCGCGGGTGATCTTCATGCCGAACAGACCGCAACAGGCGGCCGGAATGCGGATCGAGCCCAGGCCGTCGCTGGCGTGGGCCAGCGGCACAATCCCTGCCGCCGTGGCCGACGCCGCGCCGCCGGAAGAGCCACCGGTGATGTGGTCGGGGTTCCAGGGGTTGCGACAGGCGCCCAGCTGCTCGGAGTTGGTGACGCCCGGAATGCCGAACTCCGGCGTATTGCTCTTGCCCAGCAGCACCACGCCCGACTGGCGATAGCGCCGCACCAGCTCGCTGTCGTCCTCGTCGGCCGCCACCTGGGCGAACCGGCTGCCGGAGGTGCGGGGCCAGCCCTTCACCTGCGCACCCAGGTCCTTGATCAGGAACGGCACGCCCTTGAAGGGGCCGTCGGGCAGATCGCCCGCCGCGACCCTGCGCGCCTCGTCATAGGCCTTGTGCACCACCGCATTCAGCACGCCATTGTGCCGTTCGGTACGTTCGATCGCGGCGTCCACCAACTCAACCGGCGACACATCGCCCTTGGCCACCAGCGCGGCCAGACCCAGGCCGTCGTAGTCGGAATAGTTGGAAAGGCTCATGTCGGGGCTCCCGTTGGTGTGCTGAACCCTACTGTTCCAGAAGACAACGCCCGGAGCATCCCCTTCTTTTTGCGAATGCACGCTATGGCCGTTTGAAAGGGCGCGACGGATCGGGCAAGTTGCGACCATGCCTGACGACCGCAAGAAAGACCGCTATGCCCTGCGCCCCGACGGGACCGGGTGGACGGTCATCGAGATCTGGACCGGAAAACCCGCCATGGCCGGCGGCATGGCCCAGACCGCCCTGTCCGAAGACGACGCCAACCACATGCTGAAACTGCTGAACGCCCAGGCCCGCCGCGGCGACAGCTCGATGCGGAAATAGGGCGCTTCAGACCACTCCGGTCCAGCCGTCGGCGTTGTGAAAATCCTGCACGCCGGGCGGATGGGTCAGGGCCCAGTAGGACAACTGGTCCGGGCCATCCTCGATCACCGCCGTCAGCCCGATTCGCCAGGGCGCGTCGGTCGGCAGCCCGGCCAGCCCTGACAGATCCGTCAGCGTGCGCAGTTCGAACCCGCTTTCGGTCGTCAGCCATTCGATCTGCGGCGCGATGACCCCTTCGGCATCCGCCATGCCGGCTCGAAAGCCGTCGAAGCGATAGGCGGCCCATTGGGTAGAAGGCGACAGGTTCAGCTCATAGTAGGCCTCGCCGCCCGGGATGCAGATGAACGCCTCGAAACAGGTGCGTTTCCACAGGTTGTCCTTGCGGCCACCGCTGGCCGGGGCCGGGACCACCAGGGCGCGCTGCGGGTCGGCCACGACATAGCGCAGCGACAAAGCCTGCGGGCTCGGCCGGGACATCTCGACCTCGACGCGGGTGACGGTCGAGGGCGTGTCGGGGTGGCAGATCAGCGGCGTGCGAGTCATGGACGCAGTCTGCGACATCGGCGGCCGTCCGCCCAGACCCCGCGTGGGACTTGTGCCATGTCGTGCGGACGCGCACTCTTGCCCGGACCTCCGGAAGGAAACCCCATGGCCGACGACGCAAGCGCCACCTCCGCCCGCGAGCGGGCCTACGCCACGCCGCTGGACCGGTTCAATGTGGCCGACGTCAGTCACTTCACCAGCGACACCTGGGCGCCCTGGTTCGAGCGGTTGCGCAAGGAAGACCCCGTCCACCACTGCGCGGAGAGTCCCTTCGGCGCCTACTGGTCGGTCACCCGCTTCGAGGACATCGTCGCCGTCGATTCCAACCACGAGGTGTTCTCCTCGTCGTCCGAGCGTGGCGGCATCACGCTCCAGGACGGCTACCAGCCGAACAACCAGTCCAGCTTCATCGGGCTGGACCCCCCCGACCATGACGCCCAGCGCCGCGTCGTCACGCCCATGTTCTCCACCGCCGGCATGGCGGGCCTGGAGCCCCTGATCCGCAGCCGCGCGGCCGCCATCCTCGACGAACTGCCGATCGGCGAGACGTTCGACTTCGTCGACAAGGTGTCCGTCGAACTCACCAGCCAGATGCTGGCCACCCTGTTTGATTTCCCCTTCGAGCACCGCCACCTCCTGCCCCAGGCTTCCGACATCATCCTCACCCAGGCTGGCGAAGACTCCGCCTACAAGACCGACCTGGACCGCCAGGCCGCCCTGACCCCCTACTTCCAGCAGTTCGTTGCGCTGTGGGAGGCGCGCAAGGCAGCGCCGGGCAACGACCTGCTGTCCCTGCTGGTCGGCGATCCGGTCACCCGCAAGGACGACCAGATGTTCGGCTACATGGGCAATGTGGTCCTGCTCACTGTGGCCGGCAGCGACACCACCCGGCACTCGATCACCGGCGCCCTGATGGCGTTCCAGGACTATCCCGACGCCTACGACCGCCTGCGCGCCGACCCGTCCCTGCTGGACTCAGCCGTGCCCGAGATCATCCGCTGGCAGAGCCCCGTCGCCCACATGCGGCGCACCGCCACCCGCGACATCGAGCTGGGCGGCAAGTCGATCAAGCAGGGCGACAAGGTCATCATGTGGTACGTCTCGGGCAACCGCGACGCCGACGTCATCGCCGATCCCGACCGCTTCATCATCGACCGCGAACGTCCGCGCCAGCACGTGGCCTTCGGCTTCGGCATCCACCGCTGCGTCGGCAGCCGGCTGGCCGAGATGCAGTTGAAGGTCGTCTGGGAAGAGATCCTCAAGCGCTTCAAACGCATCGAGGTGGTGGGCGCGCCGCGCCGTCTCAACTCCAACTTCGTGAAGGGCTACGAGACCCTTCCGGTCCGCATCGTGGGGTGACGCCTCAGGCCTTGGCCAGCTGCTCGCCCATCAGCCGGTGCAGCAGGTTGATGGCTTTCAGCGGCCGGATCATCACCTTGAAGTTCACGATCCGTCGGCCATCGTCGCTGAGCGTGATCATGTCGATGCCGTTGATCCGGATGCCCTCGATCTCGGTCTCGAATTCCAGGATCGCGCCGGTGGCGTTGCGCCACTCGCCGATGTAGCGGAACCCCGGCCCGCCCAGCACCTGTTCAGCGCCGGCCAGGTATTTGAACGCGATGTCACGGCCCCGCTGCGGGGTGTGCACCACCGGGCTCTCGAACACCGCGTCCGGGTCCAGCAGGTCCCAGAGCGCGGTCTTGTCGTGCGAGGCCATATAGGCATACCAGCCGTCCAGCGCAGGCAGGGTCATCAGCGGTCTCCGGTCGATCAGCCTATTTCACCAGCGCGTCATAGATCCACGCGCGGTTCTTGCGCTGATAGTCCTGCGCCAGTTCGCGGGCCTGGACCATGAACACCATCACCACGTCGTTCTTCGGGTCGACCCAGAACTCGGTGCCGGCGATGCCCCACCAGGAGAACGTGCCCGCCCCCGGCCGCTGCAGCTTCTCGTCCTGCACCAGACTGAAGCCCAGACCAAACCCCATGCCAGGCCCCGGGAAGAACACCCCGGCCTTGCGGATCTCCGGCGAGGTCTCGTCCTGCCGCATCCGCGCCAGGGTCGCCGGCTTCAGCACCTGCACGCCCTTGTAGGTTCCGTTCCCGGCCAGCATCAGCGCAAAGCGCAGATAGTCCTCAGTGGTCGACGACATCCCGCCGCCGCCCGACAGATAGGGCGTAGGCTTGGCATAGTCATAGTAGACGCCGGCCTGATTGTTTTTCGGCTCCGCGAACCGCGCCCGCTTGGCCTCCGGCTGCCAGAACAGGGTCTCGTTCATGCCCAGCGGCCCGGTCACCCGTTCGCGAATCAGCACGTCCAGCGTCTTGCCGCCCGCCACTTCCACCACCGCGCCCAGCACGTCGGTGGAGTGGGAATAGTTGAACGCGGTCCCCGGCTCGGCCTTCAGCGGCAGCGCCGCCAGCACCTTGGCGTATTCGCGCGCGGTCAGGTCGTTGCGGTTCTCACCGCCCGCCGCCCACACCTTGGAGATCGGTGCATTGGGCTGGATGAACCCATAGATCAGGCCCGAGGTGTGGCTCATCAGATGCCGCACCAGCATCGGCTTGGCGGCGGCCACGCTGGATCCGTCAGCCTGCCAGACCTTCAGGTTGGCGTACTCCGGCAGATACTTCGACACCGGGTCGTCCACGTTCAGCTTGCCCTGCTCCACCAGGGTCATGGCCGTCACCGAGACGATCGGCTTGGTCATCGAAAAGATCCGGAAGATCGTCTCGTTGGTGACCGGCGCGGTCTGGCCCGGCCCCTGGACGCCGAAGCCTTCCTCGAAGGCCACCTTGCCGTGCCGCCCGACCAGCAGATAGGCACCGGCGATCTTGCCGGCGGCCACGTCGGCCTTCAGCCCCTGCCGCGCCACATCCAGCTTGGCGGGATCAAACCCCAGGCTGGCCGCATCGGCCCGC
>JANNFM010000366.1:0-4763 GCA_031379795.1 Alphaproteobacteria bacterium | reverse complement strand
ATGATGCCCGCCCGTGGATATTGATGACGTCTGTCGGCGGTACCGGAGCGGCCCACGCTTCCCCGGCGCATTTCCTTGTCTTCCGTATTTTCCGTGGCCAAACCCTTCAACAGGCCAACCCCCTTCACCGGCCCCGATCTTGCTCAACCGCCAGCGACCGGATAGGCAACACCCGCTTCGGGTCACCGGGGCGGCCAGGGACCCAACGATGAACGAGACTGTGCAAAGCGGCGAGGGCCCCAAGGCCTCGGGCGCCCTCAACGAGATCGTCGAGATCATCAAGACGGTGGTCTATGCGCTGCTGATCGCGCTGTTCCTGCGGGTGCTGTTGTTTCAGCCCTTCACGATCCCGTCGGCCTCGATGGAGCCCAACCTCTATGAGGGCGACTACATCATCGTGTCCAAATTCAGCTACGGCTACTCGCGCCACTCCATCCCGTTCAGCCCGAATATCTATCAGGGCCGGGTTCTGGAGCACAAAGCCAGCCGCGGCGACGTTGTGGTGTTCAAGCTGCCCAGCGACGGACACACCGACTACGTCAAGCGCGTGATCGGCGTCAGCGGCGACCGCGTTCAAATGAAAGACGGCCTGCTCTACGTGAACGACAAGTTGGTCCAGCGCGACGCGATGTCGCCGGTCAAATCTGACCTGGGCTTCGGCCAGGTGGTCGATGTGGCCCGATTCCGGGAGCGTCTGGACAGCGGCAAAACCTATGACA
Organism: Alphaproteobacteria bacterium; assembly: GCA_031379795.1. Classification (GTDB taxonomy): domain Bacteria; phylum Pseudomonadota; class Alphaproteobacteria; order Caulobacterales; family Caulobacteraceae; genus Phenylobacterium. Next base: position 4,044 of record JANNFM010000366.1, on the reverse strand, counting down.
CCCAGGACACGGGCCCGGACGGCAACCTCGACAACACCACCCAGTTCGTGGTGCCCGAGGGCTACTATTTCATGATGGGCGACAATCGTGACAACTCGTCCGACAGTCGCGTCGATCCGTTCGAAGGCGGCGTCGGCATGGTTCCGGCCGAAAACCTGGTCGGCAAGGCCCAGATCATTCTGCTGTCCTGGAAGCCCGAGGCGTCGATCTTCAAGCCGTGGACCTGGGTGCTGGACGCCAGGCCCAGCCGGTTCTTCAAGATCCTGAAATGAACACCCGTGTCGTGGCGATCGAGGAGCTCGAGCGCCGCATCGGCTACAGTTTCATCGACCGCGACCTGCTGGAACGCGCCCTGACCCACGCCAGCGTCGGCGACGGCGCGCGCGAGGTGCGCCACAATGAGCGGCTGGAGTTTCTGGGCGACCGGGTGCTGAACCTGTGTGCCGCCGAGCGGCTGATGGCGCTGGATCCGGATAGCCGCGAGGGCGCGATGTCGCAGCGGCTGGCCAATCTGGTCAACTATCATGCCTGCGCCCGCGCCGCCCACCGCGCCGGACTGCCCGACGCGCTGCCCCTGCCGGCCAGCGCCACCAAGGTCGGCGCGCGCAAGTCCGACGCCGTGCTGGGCGACGCCTGTGAGGCTTTGATGGCCGCCCTCTACATCGACGGGGGGTTGGAGACCGCCAAGGCCTTCTTCCTGACCTTCTGGGCCGAGGAGTTCGAAGATGTCGACGCGCCGCGCACCAAGGACCCGAAAACCCAACTTCAGGAGTGGGCACAAGGGCTGGGGCTGCCTCTGCCGCGCTACGAAATCATCAGCCGCGAAGGCCCGGCCCATGCGCCGGTCTTCGTCATCGAGGTCGGGGTTCAGGGCTTCAGCCCCGAACGCGGGGAGGGCGGCTCCCGCCAGGCGGCGGAAAAGTCCGCGGCCCTGACCATGCTATTGAAGCGCGAGGGTGTAGAGTCCGAGCCGGAGACCGACCAATGACCACACCCCCCGAACCGACAGCCCCCGCCACCCGCGCCGGCTTCGCTGCCATCATCGGTGCGCCCAATGCGGGCAAGTCGACGCTGACCAACCGGCTGGTGGGGGCCAAGGTCTCGATCGTCACGCAAAAGGTCCAGACCACCCGGTTCCCCGTGCGCGGTGTGGCGATCCACGGCGACACCCAGATCGTGCTGGTCGACACCCCCGGCATCTTCCAGCCGCGCCGCAAACTGGACCGTGCCATGATCCGCGCCGCCTGGGGCGGGGCCGAGGACGCCGAGATCATCGTGCACCTGGTGGACAGTGTCGCCGAACTGGCCGCGCCCACCCGCGAAGGCTCGCCTGCCGACCGCAAGGCCGCCATCGATGTGGAATCCATCGTGACCGGCCTGAAGGCCTCGGGCAAACAGGCGATCCTGGCGCTGAACAAGATTGATGGCATGCGCCGCGACACCCTGCTGGGCCTGTCGCAGCGCCTGTTCGAGACCGGAGTCTATTCCGAGGTGTTCATGATCTCGGCTGCCGATGGCGCGGGCGTCGATGATCTGAAGGCGAGGCTGGCGTTGGCCATGCCGCTGAGCCCATGGCTCTATCCCGCCGACCAGACCGCCGACCTGCCCGCGCGCCTGCTGGCCGCCGAGATCACCCGCGAGAAACTCTACCTGCGCGTCCACGAGGAGCTGCCCTATTCGGCCGCCGTCGAGACCACCAAGTTCGAGGAACGCAAGGACGGCGGCGTGCGCATCGAGCAGAACATCTACGTCGAACGCGAAAGCCAGCGCCCGATCATCCTGGGCAAGGGCGGCCAGACCGTGAAGTGGATCGGCCAGAAGGCCCGCGAGGAGCTCTGCGAACTGCTCGACCGCCCCGTCCACCTGTTCCTGCACGTGGTGGTCGACGAGAAATGGGCCGACAAGCGCGAATTCTATGGTGACGTGGGCCTCGACTACGACGCCTGAACCCTAAGCGGCAGCGCGCTGGGCCAGGTCAACCTTCTCTCCCGATCGGAACAGCGTGAACACCTTTTGGGGCCGCATCGGAACTGGAGCGATCCAGGCGGGCGCGGGCTCGAGATCTGCCTCGCAGACCTTCGCCAGTTCGATCGGGTTGTAGATGTAGAGCGTGCAGGTCTGCTCCGGGCCCAGCGACCACATCCAGCCGGATTGTTCAGGGCTCGCCTCGCGAACCTGACGCCGTGCATAGGTGGGCTCGGCCGTCGACGTCGACAGGTGCGCATCCAGGCTCAGCTTCGCCAGGGTCGGCTTCGCCACATAGACCGGCAGGGCGAGGCAGAGTGGAAGGCTCGCCACCGTGAGGCTGGCAGCGATCGCTTCCCCCGACAGGGGCAGACCGGCCAGCACGCCAAGCAGCACGGCGCTGGCCTCTGTTGCGGTCAAGAGGACGGCGGCCAGCAAGGCTTGCTCCCGGTCGCGCGCCGGGCCCGGCAATTCCGTCGGTGTCGGATCCGTGCGACTGCGCTCCAGGCGGCTCACCGCCAGCAGGCACATCAGGGTCAGCAACAGCGCGGCCCATTCACCGGCCAACTGGACAATGCCAACGGAGGTCACTGCAGCGCCGAGGGCGAGCAAGGCGGCGGGACCGGTCACCGCCAGGGTCATCCAGGCTCGCACATCGACGCGGGGCGACCTCATCAGCATGCCCGCACAATCGCCGTCGGTGCTTAAACCCGGATGAAACGGTATGCCTAGCGCGCGTTAACGCCGTGCGGATGCAACCCGGCTGATTTTCCGTGTTTCGCCCTCTCACTTCCACTATGCCTGCCCCATGGAATACGAAGACGACGCCTTCCTCCTCAGCGCCCGGGCGCACGGCGAGACGGGTGCGATCGTCGAGTTGCTGACCGCCCACCACGGCAAGTGGGCCGCCCATGTCGCCGGGGGCGCGTCGCGGCGGATGAAGCCGTTTCTGCAGGCCGGCGCGCGGGTCACGGTGCGCTATCGGGCGCGGGTCTCCGACCAGTTGGGGGCGGCGAACCTGGAGCCGGTGGGCGAGGGGCCGTCGGCCCTGTTCGATGACCCGCTGGCCCTGGCCGGGATCGCCGCGGCCGCCGCGGTGACGGCCGGCGCCTTGCCCGAACGCGAGCCGCATCCGGGCGCCTTCATGGCGTTTGAGGCGCTGACCGCCGCGTTCGCCCATGACGAAATCTGGCCCGCAGTCTTTGTGCGGTTTGAGGCCGGGTTGCTGGCAGACCTCGGGTTTGGCTTTGACCTGTCCAAGTGTGCGGCGACAGGCACCACCGACGATCTGATCTACGTCTCCCCGAAGACCGGTCGCGCCGTCAGCCGGGAGGCGGGCGAACCCTACAAGGACCGGCTGCTCGCGCTGCCGCCGTTCCTGCTGGCGTCGCAGTCGCGGTTGGCGTCGGGCGACGTGGGCGCGGGGCTGACGCTGACAGCGTACTTTCTCGAAGCCTTCATCTTCAACCCGATGAACCGCCCCCTGCCGCCGGCCCGGCTGTGGCTGCTGGACCGGTTGACGGATGCGGGACGGCTATAGCGCTGACGCAGGCGACGCGAATCTCCGGGCACGCTAGACAAGCCCCATGGCCACCACCACCGCCCCGCCGCCGCCCGGCGACCGCATCATTGATGAACCGCTGACTGAGGCGCTCAGCCGGCGGTACTTGGCCTATGCGCTCAGCGTGATCACCGATCGCGCGCTGCCCGACGTCCGCGATGGCCTGAAGCCCGTGCAGCGGCGCGTGCTGTACGCCATGCGCGAGATGCGGCTGAACCCGGAGAACGCGGCCCGCAAGTGCGCCAAGGTGGTGGGCGAGGTGATGGGCGGCTATCACCCACACGGCGACCAGTCGATCTATGACACCCTGGTGCGCATGGCCCAGGCGTTTGCCCAGCGCTATCCGCTGGTGGACGGGCAGGGCAACTTCGGCAACATCGACGGCGATAACGCTGCGGCCATGCGCTACACCGAGGCCAAGCTGACGGTGGCGGCGATGCTGCTGCTGGACGGCATCGACGAGGACGCCGTCGACTTCCGCCCCACGTATGACGGCTCCGACGATGAGCCGACGGTGC
>JANNFM010000411.1:0-22406 GCA_031379795.1 Alphaproteobacteria bacterium | reverse complement strand
GCCGGCCCCGCGCGGTGTGCCTCAGGTCGAGGTCACCTTCGACATCGACGCCAACGGCATCGTCAACGTCAGCATCCGAGAGACCGCCGTTGGCCTGGATGCGGATCGACTGTTCCTTGTTGGTCGCCTTGTCGCGGGCCTGGACGTTGACGATGCCGTTGGCGTCGATGTCGAAGGTGACCTCGACCTGAGGCACACCGCGCGGGGCCGGCGGAAGTCCGACCAGGTCGAACTGACCCAGCACCTTGTTGTCCGACGCCATGGGGCGCTCGCCCTGGAAGACCCGGATGGTCACAGCCGACTGATTGTCGTCGGCCGTCGAGAAGGTCTGGCTGCGCTTGGTCGGGATCGTGGTGTTGCGTTCGATCAACGGGGTGAACACGCCGCCCAGGGTTTCGATGCCCAGGGTCAGCGGCGTCACGTCCAGCAGCAGAACGTCCTTGACCTCGCCGCCCAGAACGCCGGCCTGAACCGCGGCGCCCAGCGCCACGACTTCGTCCGGGTTGACGCCCGTGTGCGGCTCGCGACCAAAGAAGGCTTTCACCGTCTCGACGACCTTGGGCATGCGGGTCATGCCGCCGACCAGGATCACCTCGTCGATGTCACCTTTCTTGAGGCCGGAATCCTTCAACGCCTTCTCGCAGGGGCCGATCGTCTTCATGATCAGGTCTTCAACCAGCGCCTCAAGCTTGGCGCGGCTGAGCTTGATGTTGAGGTGCAGCGGCCCCGAAGCATTCATCGAAATGAAGGGCAGGTTCACTTCGTACTGCGTCGTGAAGCTGAGTTCCTTCTTGGCCTTTTCGCCCTCTTCCTTGAGGCGCTGCAGGGCCAGCTTGTCCTTGCGCAGATCGACGCTGTTCTCTTTTTTGAACTCGTCGGCGAGGTAGTCGACGATGCGCATGTCGAAGTCTTCGCCGCCCAGGAAGGTGTCGCCGTTCGTGGACTTCACCTCAAAGACGCCGTCCCCGATCTCGAGCACGGACACATCGAAGGTGCCGCCGCCCAGGTCGTAGACCGCGATCTTCTTGCCTTCGTTCTTCTCGAGGCCATAGGCCAACGCTGCGGCCGTCGGCTCATTGATGATGCGCAGGACTTCCAGGCCGGCGATCTTGCCGGCGTCCTTGGTCGCCTGACGCTGGGCGTCGTTGAAATAGGCCGGCACCGTGATGACCGCCTTGTCGACCTTTTCGCCCAGGTGCTGCTCGGCGGCTTCCTTCATCTTGATCAGGGTGAAGGCGGAGATTTGCTGGGGGGAATAGTCCTTGCCGTGCGCCCGCACCCAGGCGTCGCCGTTCGGACCCTTGACGATCTCGTAGGGCACCATGCCCTTGTCCTTCTCGACCATCGGGTCGTTGAACTGACGGCCGATCAGCCGCTTGATCGCAAAGAAGGTGTTGGTGGGGTTGGTGACTGCCTGGCGCTTGGCCGGCTGGCCCACGACGCGCTCGCCGTCTTCCATGAAACCCACGACCGAAGGCGTGGTCCGCGCGCCTTCTGCGTTCTCGATCACTTTCGGCGTCTTGCCGTCCATGATGGCGACGCACGAATTGGTCGTGCCGAGATCGATACCGATGATCTTGCTCATGAGGGTGTCTTACATGCTCCTGATTGGCGGACGGCGCGGGTGGGCCTTCTAATGAAGCGCCCGATAAAAAGCGACGCCCCCGGTTCGTTTAGGTCCTCGCCAGTTTTCCACTTGGGGAAACCGGCTTCGAATGCCCGATATGGGGAAATTTGAGGGCCCTGCAAGGGTGAATCTCCCCTATCTCGACGTGGAGATGATTCAAACCTGCCGCCAGGCTGACTGCGCCAGGGCGTAATCCTCCGCCGTCAGCGGCGCCTGTCCGCCCCGTGAGAGGGTGAACGCGTGCTCCACCACCATGGCCTGTTGCTCGATGTTCATCGCGGCAAACCCCTTGCTGTCCAACAGGTCGTAGCGATAGGCGGCGTCGGAATCGCCGGCTTTGATCTTTGCCAGCAACAGCGAGATTCCATTCTGCGCCTGCCAGACATGGGTCAGTTCGTGGACAAACACAGCCTGAATGTGCAGCGGCGTGTCCGGGTCCGAAAAATCTGCGCGAACACGGGTCGCCGGCCATACGATCAGCCCGGGTCCGGCCACGAAGGCACGGTTCCAGACCGGCATGCTGAGAATTTGGACGCGGCCCGGTGCGATGCCAGACCCGAACACCTCGTGCGCTAGCGCCTGTTCACCGGCGGTAAGGCGGCGCAGTCGGAATGGTTTGGTGGAGCGGTTGGACACGAACGATTGACGCCATGCAGGTCGTGGTTTGGATTAGGCGTCACCATCGCGCCAAGCCCTCTTCAAGGAAACCCCCATGGTCACACTCACCCGCCCGGACGGCACCCGCCCCGAAGACGTTCACCTGTCGCGTCGCGGCCTGACCCTGGCGCTCACCGGCGGCTATGCGCTGGCCGCCTGGTCGGCTCAGGCCGAGCCCGTGAAGACCGACGGCGTAGGCTTGATCCAGAGCATGGTCGAGCTGCCCGCGGCGGATCGCACGATCCCGGCGTTCATCGCCCGCCCGCTGAAGGGGCGTCATCCGGTGGTGGTGGTGGTGTCCGAGATTTTCGGCCTGCATGAGTACATTCGCGACACCTGTCGGCGGCTGGCCAAGCTGGGCTTCGTGGTCATCGCGCCGGATTTCTTCGTACGCGCCGGCGATCCGTCGACGATGACCGACTTCCAGGCGATCCTGAAGATCGTCGGCCAGTCGAACGACAAGCAGGTCACCGGCGACCTCAAGGCCGCGATCGCCTACCTCAAGGCCCAGCCCTTTGCTGACACCACGCGCATGGGGATCACCGGCTTCTGCTGGGGCGGCAATATCGTGTGGGAAGCCTGTGAGCGCTTGCCCGACTTCAAGGCCGGTGTCGCCTGGTACGGCCGCCTGAGCGGCGACTACGCCGCCAACGACACTGAGGGCAGACGTGCCCTGGACATGGCTCCGGACCTGAAGAATCCCGTCCTCGGCCTCTATGCCGAGAAAGACAGCGGCATTCCCGTCGCTGATGTCGAGAAAATGAAAGCGGCGCTGAAAGCCGCCGGCAAGACCGGCAGCGACCTCATCATCTATCCGGGCGTCCAGCATGGTTTCCACGCAGACTATCGCCCGTCCTATGACAAGGCGGCGGCCGAGGATGGCTGGAAACGAATGCTCGCGTTCTTTGCGGCGAACGGCGTGAAATAGTCGAGGCGTGCGCGCCAGCCACCTGTTTCAACCGTGATTCAGGCTGGTTTTCGCTGGTCCCTAGAATAGCGGTTCTTCGGCTTTCGGTGGCGGCGCAGGTTGGCTGGGTTCAACTTTTTCCGGGGCAGCCGCCGGGATCTGCGCGGTTGGGCTCGGACCTGCTGGCGCGCCCTTGTCAGCTTCGGCCTTGGCCAGCGCCAGGGCTTCGGCTTTGGCCAGCTTCTCGGCCTCCAGTCGCGCCTTCTCTTCCTCGGTCAACGCAACCGGTGGTGCAGCGCCCTGGAGTCGTTCATCAACAAACGGCGTGGCATCCTGGGCCTGTATCGGTTGACCGGTGACCCCGTCGAGCCGCTCACCGGGAAGCCGACCGCGAGGCGGCGCGCTCAGAATGCCTGCTGTTAACGCGCCAAGGCTTGCCGCGCCGATCAATATGGCGACAGCCTTCAGCACGGAGCGGGGCATGGTCCAGTTCATGAACTGGAACCTAGTGCGTGACCGGCAAAAGTGGAAACCGGTTTCGCAAACATCACGGTAAACGCCCGATTAACGGTCCCTGCTGCAAACAGGGCGGACCATCTGGCTGGAGACGTTGAGCGAATGGCGCGGGTTGCGCGGAAAACTGGCCTGGAGCTCGCCCTCCACATCGCCAGACTTGCGTGGAACCACCCCGCGACAGCGCGTCTGCGGGGCGGCGTTGTCGCCGCGTTCGGCGTCGCGCTGGCCGCGGCCCTGATCACCTACGATCCGGATGATCGCAGCCTGAACGTCGCCAGCGCCGGTGAGCCGACCAATGCCCTGGGCGGTGCCGGTGCCGTTCTGGCGGACATTGGACTTCAATCGCTGGGCGTGGCGGCGGGGCTCGCCGCCCTGCTGATCCTTGTGAATGGTCTCAGCCGCGTCGCCGAGCCTGAGCCAGATGTCACCCGAGGCCGACTGCGGCTGCGCGCCATCTTCGGCATCCTGGGACTGCTGGCGTTGTCTGGTGCACTGGCGCTAACGCCCACCCCTGCCGTCTGGCCGCTCGCCAAGAGCCTGGGCGGATTCTGGGGCGAGGCGCTGTTGGGCAGTTTCGCGGGATTGATCGGTTATGCACGCCTGCCGTTTGGCGCCCCTATTGCCGCCGGTGTTCTGACCGTCGTCGGCGTCATCGCCTATGGCTACAGCCTGGGTCTCTCGCGGCTGGATCTGCGCACGGCGCTTGATGGGCTCAGCCATTTCCTGACGCCGAAACCGCGATTGAGAGCTGCGAAACCTGAGCCCTCTGCGCGCGTGGCAAAACGCAAGGCGTTGAATGCTGGCGGCGCGGAGGCCGCTATTCCCGAGCCGTCCCTGGCGATCGCACCGGCGCTGACAGATCGCCCGACGCTCAATGTGAAGCCGCCGAAACTCCCGCCCAAGGAGAGCGCGCGCGAGCAGAAGGAAGCCCAGAGCACCTTTGAGTTCGTCAGCGAGGGCGGTTTCAAACTGCCGGAACTGGCCATGCTGACCAAGGCACCCCCGCGGGCGGCCCAGTATGACGAGGGAGCCTTGCGTCAAAACGCCCAGCTGCTGGTCAGCGTGCTGGCCGAATTCGGCGTTCGCGGTCAGGTCGACCAGATTCGCCCCGGCCCAGTGGTGACCCTCTATGAGCTGGTCCCCGCCGCAGGCGTGAAATCCGCCCGCGTGGTCGCGCTGGCCGACGATATTGCGCGGTCCATGAGCGTCGCCTCGGCCCGGGTGTCGGTCGTGCCGGGCCGCAACGCCATCGGCATTGAACTGCCGAACCAGCGCCGCGAGACTGTCTATCTGCGAGACCTGCTGGCGGCGCCGGAATACGAGCGCGGCGGCCAGGTCGTGCCGGTCGCGCTGGGCGAGACCATCGGTGGCGAGCCTTACATCGCTGACCTGGCCAAGATGCCCCACCTGTTGATCGCGGGCACCACCGGGTCGGGCAAGTCGGTGGGCGTCAACGCCATGATCCTGTCGATCCTGTACAAGCTGACGCCGGAACAGTGCCGGTTGATCATGATCGACCCCAAGATGCTGGAACTCAGCGTCTATGACGGCATCCCGCACCTGTTGGCACCAGTGGTCACCGATCCCAAGAAAGCCATCGTCGCGCTGAAGTGGACCGTCCGCGAGATGGAGGACCGTTACCGCCGGATGTCCAAGATCGGCGTTCGCAACGTGGCTTCCTACAACGAACGCGCCCGCGAGGCCCTGGCCAAGGGCGAGCACTTTGAGCGCACCGTCCAGACGGGCTTCGATGACGCCGGTCGCGCCACCTACGAGAGTGAGAAGATCCGCCCCGAGCCGATGCCGATGCTGGTGGTGATCATCGACGAGGTTGCCGATCTCATGATGGTGGCGGGCAAGGACATTGAAGGCGCCGTCCAGCGATTGGCCCAGATGGCGCGGGCCGCCGGTATTCACCTGATCATGGCCACGCAGCGACCATCGGTGGACGTAATCACCGGCACCATCAAGGCGAATTTCCCGACCCGGATCAGCTTCCAGGTCACGTCAAAGATCGATAGCCGCACCATTCTGGGCGAACAGGGCGCCGAGCAGCTGCTGGGCCAGGGCGACATGCTCTACATGGCCGGCGGTGGTCGGATCACCCGCCTGCATGGCCCCTTCGTCTCGGATGGCGAGGTCGAGGCGGTGGCCAAGTTCCTGCGCGATCAGGGCACGCCGTCCTACCTCGACGAGGTCACCGCCGGCGGCGATGAGGACGGCGAGGGCGGCGATCTGGGTTCTGGCGGCGGCGAAGAGAGCAACGACCTCTACGATCGAGCGGTCGCCGTGGTCACCCGCGACGGCAAGGCCTCGACCAGCTACATCCAGCGCCGCCTGCAGATCGGTTATAACCGCGCAGCCTCGTTGATCGAACGGATGGAGAATGAAGGCGTAGTCGGCCCTGCCAACCACGCCGGCAAGCGCGAGATTCTGGCCAGCGCCGCGCCTTAACCCGGCCAAATTGCCGCCGTGCTGGTATTGTAGGGGCTTGGAGCGCTACGGAGTTCCCATGTCTCTCACCCGCCGAAGTCTGACCCTTGGATTGGCCGCAACGCCGCTGGCCGCCACAGCCCAGACGCCATTGCCTGCGACCGACAAGGTTTTGGTGGACCGCGCCGTCACCTATCTGGAAGGCCTGACGGAGGCTTCGGGCAGGTTCCGGCAAACGGACGCCCGCGGCCATGCCAGCTCAGGTGAACTTTATCTCAAGCGCCCGGGCAAGGCGCGGTTCGCCTATGACCCGCCTTCGGGCCTGCTCGTGGTCTCGGATGGAGGTGTCGTCTCGGTCCAGGACAAGCGCCTCAAGACTTTCGACGCCTATCCGTTGACGGCGACGCCGCTGTCGCTGTTCCTGGCCAGGAGTATCCGGTTGGACAAGGGCGTGGCTGTCACCCGCGTCACGCGAATGGCCAACGGCTTCTCCGTCACCGCAAAAGACGGAAAGAAGCAGACGGCGGGGTCCATCACCCTGACCTTCACGGACGCGCCGCTGGCGCTGGCGGGTTGGACGGTCACCGACGCGCAGGGTCATCCGACGCGGATCGAGCTGGTGAGCCTGCGGCGTGCGACAAATCTGGATAAATCTCTGTTTGTCCTGAAAGATCCTCGCCCCAAAAACCCCGGGCGGAGCAAGGTTTGAGCGCCCCAATCTGTTGCTGTTTCGTCACATGCAAGTTTTGTCTTAAATCGATTTGACAAATCTCTAGTCTGTGATGATAATACCACTACGTCGTCCGCACGCCGGTCGTGCAGGCGAAATCCGCACCGGAACCTATCCCCTCCCGGCAGCGGTTTTGAGAGACAACTCACACAGCCCGGACGCCCGTAGTGGCGTCCGGGTTTTCTTTCTTTTGGTGTGGGCCGGACGCCCGCCATGGCGTCCCGGCGTTCTTTCTCTAAACAAGGCGAATGCGCCTTCGAATCTGCACCTGGAACGTCAACTCTGTCCGGCTGAGGGCCGAACAGGTCGCCCGATTTGTGGCGGAGCAGGCGCCGGACGTCCTGTGTCTGCAGGAAATCAAGTGCCAGGCCGGCGAGTTCCCTGTGAACGCCTTTCGCGACATGGGCCTGCCGCACCTGAAGATTGCTGGCCAGAAAGGCTGGCATGGCGTCGCCATCGCCTCGCGCCTGCCGATCGAGGACCCGGAACCCCTCGACCTTTGCCGCGAGGGCCACGCTCGCTGCGTGGGCGTGAAGGTGGCGGGCGTGGAAATCCAGAACTTCTACATCCCGGCCGGCGGGGACATCCCCGACCGTGAGGCGAACCCCAAGTTCGACCACAAGCTGGATTTCTACGAGAAGCTGACCGCCAACCTTGCGGGCCGAGACCCCAAAGCGCCGCTGGCCATCGTCGGAGACCTGAACGTGGCGCCCGGCGAGTTCGACGTCTGGAATCACAAGTACATGTCAAAGGTCGTGAGCCACACGCCTGTGGAGATCGCGGCGTTCCGGGCGATGGAGGCCTCTTTGGGTTTCATCGACCTGATGCGCGAATCGACCCCGGAGCCGGAGAAACTGGCCTCCTGGTGGAGCTACCGCGCCCAGGATTTCCGCGAGTCCGCCCGCGGCCTCCGGCTGGACCACATCCTGGTGACACCGGGCCTGCGCGACGCCGCCTTCCGGCTGGGCGCGCCAGCGGTGCGCATCCACGAGGATGTGCGGACCTGGGAGCGACCGTCAGACCATGCGCCGGTGAGTGCGGACCTGGTTCTCTAGCAGGCTATCGCTTGCATGTGGCCTTCGTCTGCAAAGTTCAGGAGCGGCTTGTCCCGGGTCATCAGCCGGTAGCCGAACGCACGAGCCGTTGCGGCCATGATCTTGTCTGCGGGGTCACGAAGCATCGCCCCTGGGAGGAACGAGTTGGCAACCAGAATCTCTGGCGGCATGGGCGCGAGCCCAATTCCGACGTGGACCAAAGCCTCGAACCAATCAAGCGGTTCGCGCGGCAGCGCCAGTCGCCCGCGAGCCACCAGTTGCCCTAGCTCCCAGGCGCTGATCGGCGAAACAAGAATTCCGCCGGGATTCTGCTCTGCCTCAGCAAGCGCTTCGCGCGCCGATTGCGCCATCGGCTGCCGGTTTGCCAACCAGAGCATTGCGCACGTATCCAGAAGGATTGGTCGCGGCATCAACGCGCCGCGTCCCACACTTCACCCGTGGGTTCTGTTGGGTCGAAGCCCGGCGCGTAGGTGACTGTCCCTCCCAGCTCAGCTTGAAGCCGCGCGATCAGTCCAGGACCACCATTGGCTTCGGAGGGAACTAGGGGAGTGGATTCGTGACCTCCCGAACGCGTTGGAGGCGCACGGCGAAATACTAACTTCTCACCAACAGTGTCCACCTGCTCAGTCGCAAAGCCGGCATCGAGCCAGACCTTCGTCATGGGATTGTTCGATGGGTTGTTACTCCACCACGCGGGATAGCGCTTCGAGCGCGGCAGGGGGAATCCGAGCGCACGCTCGACATCATTGAACTTAAGGGGAATCCGGTCGCCCCGCTGGGATGCGAGAAATGGACCGAGCGTATCGTAACGACTTGTCATCGCGCCACTCCAGAGTTGACGCGGTATATGTAGTAAATATGTTAAAGGTTGTAAACATATTTTATGGAGCCAGCTTGTAGCCGCCAGCTTCGGTCAGCAGCAGGCGCGCGTTCGCAGGATCAGGCTCGATCTTCTGGCGCAAGCGGTAGACGTGGGTTTCCAGCGTATGGGTGGTGACACCGGCATTGTAGCCCCAGACCTCGGCCAGCAATTCCTCGCGGGAAATGGCCTTTTCGCCCGCGCGATAGAGGTATTTCAGGATGTTGGTCTCTTTTTCCGTCAGCCGGATCTTCTTGCCTTTTTCATCCATCAACAGCTTGGCGGCGGGGCGGAACTCATAGGCCCCCAGGCGGAAGGTGGCGCCCTCGGAGTGCTCGTAGTCGCGTAGCTGGGCGCGGATCCGGGCCAGCAGCACCGCGAACTTGTAGGGCTTGGTCACATAGTCATTGGCACCGGAGTCCAGCCCCTGCACCGCATCGTCGTCGGTGGAGGCCGCCGTCAACATGATCACCGGAGCGGATATGCCGTCCTCCCGCATGCGCTTGCAGGCATCGCGCCCGTCCATGTCAGGAAGATCCACGTCGAGCAGGATCAGGTCGGGTTTAGCCTCGCGGGCCAGCCGCACGCCGTCCCCGGCGGTTTCCGCCTCGACCGTGTCGAAGTTCTCGGCCCGCAGCTGTTCTGCGATTGCTCCACGTAGGTCCTGGTCGTCATCGACGATGAGGAGAGTCTTGCGTTGCGCCATGAGGGGTAACAAACACTATCTGGTGGCCTGGTGCCAAAGGGTTTCGCCATATGGGGTTCGAGTTCCTGTGATCTTCACGGCCACAGCTGACGGAATGTTGACCCTGGGCGGACGCAAGGTGCGTTGCGCCCTTGGCCCGGCAGGCGTCGTTCCGGCGTCCGAAAAGCGTGAGGGCGACGGCGCATCGCCCCTTGGGGTCTGGCCGATTCGCCGGGTGCTTTACCGCCCTGACCGGGGCGGGCCACCTGCGACGGCGCTGCCCGTGAGCGCATTGTCACCCGATGATGGTTGGTGCGACGCGCCGGATGATCCTGCCTATAATCGTGCCGTCATATTACCATATGGGGCCAGCGCCGAGACGCTTTGGCGCGGCGATCAAGTCTACGACATCATCGTGGTCCTGGGTCACAACGACGATCCGGTGGTGCCGGGAATGGGGTCGGCGATATTTCTGCATGTTTGTCGCCCTGGTTATTTGCCGACCGAGGGGTGTGTCGCGATCACCCGATCGGATATCGAATCGTTGCTGGGTCTGGCCCAACCGGGTGACGCTGTGGAAATTGCCGAGGCCTAGGGTCGCGCGCCAAACACAGCAGACCCGATCCTCACGCTGGTGGCGCGGAACCGGATCGCGGTCTCGAAGTCGCCGCTCATGCCCATGGAGAGCTTCGCGAGGCCGTTCCGTGCGGCGATCTTGCCCAGCAGGGCAAAGTGCGGGCCGGGTGGATCCTCGGCCGGCGGAATGCACATCAGGCCTTCGATCCTGAGACCATAGGTCGCCCGACAGGCTGCGACAAACGCGTCGGCCTCCGTAGGCAAGACGCCGGCCTTCTGGGGCTCCTCGCCGGTGTTGACCTGAACATAGAGGCGCGGTGATCGCCCCTGTTTCAGAGCCTCATCGGCCAGACCCCGGGCCAGCTTCTCGCGGTCCAGGGTCTCGATCACGTCGAAGAAGGCCACGGCCTCACGCGCCTTGTTGGTTTGCAGCGGTCCGATCAGGTGCAGCGTCAGGCCAGCGGTCTTGCCCTCCCAGCGTGCCATGGCGTCCTGAACGCGGTTCTCACCGAACACCGTCTGGCCAGCCGCCAACACGGGTGCGATGGCATCCCACGGCTGCATCTTGGACACCGCCACCAGGGTCACAGAGGCCGAATCGCGTCCAACGGCTTGCGCTGCACGGTCGATACGGGCCACCACGTCGGCATAGGCTTGCGGAGGGGTGGTCATTTCCGGGTTCTGGACCTTGCAGCGGACGGCGCGTTTGTTACCTGCCCGGCGCGCGCTGCGGAAGGCCCTGCCGTCATTGTTGTTCTTCACCGACCCGGTCCGCACGCCCGACCCCGAGGCCATTGCGGCCCGTCTGCCGCCAGGAACCGCCATCGTTTATCGCGCGTTCGGGCACTCTGATGCGGAGGCGCGGGCGCGCCGGCTGCTGATCATTGCCCGCTCCCGGCACCTGAAACTATTGATCGGTCAGGACGTGGGTCTGGCCCTGAGGATCGGTGCCGACGGTGTGCATCTGCCCGAGCGTCTGGCCCACCTCGCCACACCCTTGAAGCGCGCACGGCCCGGCTGGATCGTTACGACGGCGGCCCACTCGTTGCGGGCCGCCCGGTTGAGGGGGCCCGATGCCGTGGTACTGTCCGTCGCCTTACCCTCGCGAAGCCCGTCGGCAGGCCCTGCGCTAGGCCCGGTCCGGCTTGCCGCCTGGGTCCGCGCTGCCGGCGGCGCCGCATACGCGCTGGGGGGTATAAACAACAAAACGGCCCGTCGCGTTGTCGGCGCGGGCCTGATCGGTCTGGCGGCGGTCGATGGGTTTGACGTCTAGAACTTGAACGCTGTCTGCAGGGTCAGTTTCGGCGAGGCCGCCGGTCGAGCCGCGTTCGGCAGCAATTTCAGCTCCTGCTCACCCAGGGCTACGGAACCGCCAACGCGCAAGGTCGGCGTAATGCGGAAATACGCCCCGGCCTGCACGTCGTTGGCCACGGCGGGACGTTCCTGCGGCTGTTGAATGTTCAGCGTGAAGCCGAAGCGGCCCTTGCTGGCATCCCACTTCAGGGCTTTCCCCCCGTTCGGGGCCGACGTCATGGGTTCTGATTTCACCGTGAAATCAACAACCTTGCCCTTGTCCGCTGCAGACGCGCTAAAGCCTGCTGCGCTGAGAAGCGCGGCGGCGGCAATCACGAAGCTGATGCGACGGGCGGTCATTAGAAGTCTATATGGCCCCAACGGTTGATTATCGCCACACTAACGGCATCGCTGTGACAGCTTGATTAAGGACCGCTGGCTTTTCGGGTCAACACGACTCTTGCCCCGCGGCCTTATATTCGTCGAGATGCTGAGGTCCTGTGGCGCTTCAGCCACGCGATTCCTGTTTGGCGCCCTTGACCACGTTGTTATAGAGAGCGCCGCTGCGGGGCGGCAGCGCTGCGGATTTGGTTGGAGATTGAGATTTATGCCGTTGGTGCGCCGTCGTGGGATGCGTGGTCTGGTTATTGCGGCTGCAGCGCTGAGCGTTGTCGGTTTGAGCGCGTGCAGCAGTGTGCCACTGCTGGGGAGCAAATCAAAATCGCCGCCCTCCGGTGAGAACGCAGCAGCGATCGGGGTGAACGGTTATCTGTGGCGCGCCTCGCTGGACACCCTGTCCTTCATGCCGCTGGCTTCGGCGGACCCCTATGGCGGCGTCATCGTCACCGAGTGGTACGTCAATCCGGAAAAGCCCGACGAACGGTTCAAGTGCACGGTCTACATTCTGGACGCGCGTCTGCGGGCCGATGGCCTGAACGTGGCGGTCTTCAAGCAGAACCGCGACGCGTCCGGCGGTTGGGTGGATGCGCCTCATGCCGGTCAGACCGAGACCGATATCGAGAACTCCATCCTGACCAAGGCGCGGCAGCTTCGACTTTCGAACATCAAAGGCTGATCAGCCCCTCAGTTCGTTTGTCGGCGCGCCTGACCCATTAGGCCGTTGACCGGAAGTCCAACTCCAGTCCAAAGGCCGACCATCATGGCCCCGCACACCGCCAAGAGATACAATCCCCGGGAAACCGAACCGCGCTGGCGCAAGGCCTGGTCGGACGCTGACGCCTTCAAGGCGGTCATCGATCACACCAGGCCTAAATACTATGTGCTGGAGATGTTCCCGTACCCGTCGGGGCGTCTGCACATGGGCCATGTGCGCAACTACGCGCTGGGCGATGTGATTGCGCGGTTCAAGCGCGCCCGGGGGTTCTCGGTATTGCACCCCATGGGCTGGGACGCCTTCGGTCTGCCTGCAGAAAACGCCGCCATGGAGCGGGGCGTCGATCCCAAGGCCTGGACCTACGAGAACATCGCCCGGATGCGCGATGAGCTGAAGCAACTGGGTCTCAGCATCGACTGGAGCCGCGAATTCGCGACCTGCGACGTTAGCTATTATGGCAAACAACAGGCCTGGTTCCTGGATCTGCTGGCGGCCGGCCTGGTCTATCGCAAGGAAAGCGTCGTCAACTGGGACCCGGTCGATCAGACCGTTCTGGCCAACGAGCAGGTCGTGGACGGCAGGGGCTGGCGGTCCGGCGCCGCGGTCGAAAAGCGCAAGCTGAACCAGTGGGCCATGCGCATCACCGACTATGCCGGCCAACTGACAGACGATCTGGCCGGCCTGGATCGCTGGCCGGACAAGGTCCGCGTGATGCAGGAAAACTGGATCGGCAGATCCAGGGGCCTGAAGTTCGCCTTTCACTTCACCGACCCTGACCGGGCCGGGGGTCTGGAGGTCTACACCACCCGTCCGGACACCCTGTTCGGGGCCAGCTTTGTGGGGATTGCGGCCGATCATCCGTTGGCAGCAGAGATTGCGGCAAACAATCCAGCCGCCGCCACCTTTATCGAGACCTGCCGCAAGGGCGCGGCGACCGAGGCCGAAATCGAAACCGCCGAGAAGATCGGCTTCGACACTGGTCTGACCGTCAAGCATCCGTTCGATCCGGGTGTGGAGCTGCCGGTCTGGATCGCCAACTTTATCCTGATGGACTACGGCACGGGCGCGATTTTCGCCTGCCCGGCACATGACCAGCGCGATCTGGATTTTGCGCGGAAGTACAAACTGCCGGTCCTGCCGGTCGTGTTGCCGCCGGATGAGGACCCTTCGACCTACGCGATCGACGCGGAGGCCTATGTCGGCCCGGGATCAATCTACAATTCCGGCTTTCTCGATGGCCTGGACATCGAGGCCGCCAAGGCTGCCGCCATCGCGCGCATCGAAGGATTGGGGGACGGCGAGGGAGCGACCGTCTTCCGCCTGCGCGACTGGGGTGTCTCGCGCCAGCGAGCCTGGGGGTGTCCGATTCCGGTTGTTCATTGCCCGGCGTGCGGTGTCGTTGCGGTGCCGAAGGATCAGCTGCCCATTGCCCATCCCGCCGACATCCAGTTCGGGAAATCCGGCAACGCACTGGACCAGCACCCGACCTGGAAACACACGACCTGCCCGACCTGTGGCGGCCCCGCGACCCGCGAGACCGACACTCTCGACACCTTTGTCGATTCGTCCTGGTACTTCGCCCGGTTTACCAACCCCGAGGCCGACGAGCCCATCGACAAGGCCGCCGCCGACTACTGGCTGCCGGTGGATCAATACATCGGCGGCATCGAGCACGCGGTCTTGCACCTGCTCTACGCCCGCTTCGTGACCAAGGCGCTGGCCGATCAGGGCATGCTGAGCGTACGCGAGCCCTTCGCCGGCCTGTTCACGCAAGGCATGGTCACCCACGAAACCTATCGTCGCCAGAATGGCGATTGGGTCGAGCCGGGCGAGATCAATATCGTGGTCGAAGGGTCCACCCGCCGTGCCGCCTTGATCGCCTCGGGCGAGCCGGTGGTGATCGGTGATTCCGAAAAGATGTCGAAGTCGAAGCGCAACACCGTCGCGCCAGAGGAAATCTTCGATGCCTATGGCGTGGATGCCGCGCGGCTGTTTGTGTTGTCCGACAGCCCGCCGGAGCGGGATTCGCTGTGGTCGACGGCGGGCGTTCAGGGGTCGTGGCGCTTCGTGAACCGCGTCTGGGACGAGTTCGACAGCCAGCCGCAAGATGCACCGACATCCGGCGAGCCAGACAGGGACCTGCAACGCGCGACGCACAAGCTGGTGAAGCAGGTGACCGAAGCCATCGACACCTTCCGGTTCAATTCCGGGATCGCGCGCCTCTATGAATTCCTCAATGTGCTGAAGGCGAACCCGGCCAAGGGCGCGTCCAACGCGGTGCTGATCGCGCGCAGGGAAGCCCTGAGCGCCTTTGCCCGCCTGGTCGCCCCGTTCACACCGCATCTGGCGGAGGAATGCTGGGTCCGGATCGGCGGGACCGGCATGGTCGTCGAGGCCGCCTGGCCGACGTTTGATCCCGCCTTGACGCAAGACGCCGTCAAGATCCTGCCGGTGCAGGTCAACGGCAAGCGTCGCGGCGAGATTTCCGCTCCCGCCGGCGCCGAACCGGCCGATGTGGAGAAAATTGTCATGGCAGATCCAGAGATCGCCCAGCGTCTCGAAGGCCTGACAATCCGCAAGATCATTGTAGTCAAGGACCGCATCGTGAATATCGTGGCGGCATGAGACAGACACTCGTATCCGGCCTGATGGCCGCGGGCCTTTTGCTGGGCGGTTGCGCTGGGTTCCAGCCGCTCTATGCCCAGAGCGATGTGGCGAGGAACCTGGGCTCCATCCAGATCATCGCCCCGGCGGGTCGCACCGGCTATCTGATGCGCCAGCATCTGGATGACGCCCTGGCCAAGAATCATTCGGCAGCGCCGCGCTACACCATGGAACTGGCCCTGGCCGAGGCGCGGTTCCCGCGCGGGGTCCGGATCGACAATGTCGCCACCCGCTACGAATATGTGCTGACCGCAACCTATGTGCTGAAGGACGCCCCAGCCGGGACCCTGGCCAAGCGGGGCCAGGTTCGCGTCGAACTCACCTACGACAGCGCCGACCAGCCCTATGCCTCGATTTCGGCGCAGCAGGACGCCCAGGACCGTGCCGCCGATGAGGCCGCCCGCCGCATCGAACTGGAACTGGCGGTCTGGCTGGCCAACGGCGCGAAAGTCGCCGCCCGCTAGGAACCCGCTCATCCCGGCGAATGCCGGGACCCAGATGGAGAGACTCAAATGTGGGTTCCCACGAGCTCATATCTCATCCAGCCCGCCGCCATGTTTCGGGATCTGGGTCCCGGCGTTCGGCGCGATGAGCGGATGGGTTTTCAGTGATCCTCGCCAAGCGGCCCGATATCGAGCGGTTCCTGGCCAGGCCGGACGCTGCGGTGCGGGCAGCTTTGATCTATGGGCGCGACATGGGCGTGGTTCGTGACCGCGGCCACCAGCTGGCGGCGAAGCTGGTACCCAATCCGGACGATCCGTTCGATGTCGCCATCCTCACCGAACTGGACCTGGCCGACGACGGGGGCCGACTGGAGGGCGAGCTTGCCGCCCAGTCGCTGATGGGCGGGCGACGGCTGGTCCGTCTGCGCCTGACCGCTGAAAAGCCCGCTGCCGACAAGCTGGCCGCCGAGGCCCTGACCCGGCATGCCGCCGGTGAGCTGAACCCGGACGCCTTTTTTCTGATTGAGGCCGGCAACATCGGCAAGGATTCGGCCTTGCGAAAGGTCGCCGAGAAGGTCGCTGCTGCTGTCGCTATCCCTTGCTACGAGGATGAGCCTGGCGACGTCGCCAGGCTGATTCGCGAAACCTTGGCAAAAGACAACGTCACCCTGACCCAGGAGGCGCTGAACCTGCTCGTGGCCCGAATGCCAAAGGAACGCGGCGTCGCCCGGCAGGAGATCGAACGTCTGGCGCTGTTCCTGGGTCCGGGCAGCGGGGTCACCGCCGGACCGGTCGATCTTGAGCAGTTCCTGGGCGTGGAGCCCGAGGCGTCGCTGTTTGATGCCGCGTCTGACGCTTTCGGAGGGCGGCTCGGCGAGGCGCAGTCCGGCCTGCGGCGCGCGGCGCAGGAAGGTGAAAGCGGTCCGGCAGCCGTGCGGGCGCTGAGTATGCATCTGGGCAAGTTGCGTCGGGTCCTCACGCTGGCCAAGGCGGGTGCTGGTCTGCAGGAAGCCGCCAAGGCGTCGGGCGTGTTCTGGAAACAGGAGCGCGAATTCCTGCGCCAGGCGCGCACCTGGACCTTGCCCGAACTGGATCGGATACAGCCCGAAATCCTGGCCGCTGACCGGGCCTGCAAGACGACGGGGTCGCCCGACCGCCTGATCGCCGAGCGGCTGGCCCTGACCGTGGCGGGGCGTGCAAAGCGGCTGGGCCTGTAGACGTCGCGCACGCGCGCTCTATGCTCAATGCATGACCTTCGAAGACGCAACCCGATTGCGCAGGGTCCAGATGCCTGGGAGGCTTTGAATGTTCAGACTGTTTTGGGTGGTCGCGGCGACCTTGTGCCTGGCGTCTCCAGCCGTATCGGCTGATCAGGCCCCGCGACCTGCAACGACCTACAAGGCGCCACGCGCCGCCGATGGCCACCCTGATCTGGAAGGCGTCTGGAGCAATGCCGCAATCACGCGGCTGGAACGCAATCCCCGCCACGGCGACACCCTGGCTCTGACCGAGGCGCAGGTCCGGAAAATCGAGTCCAGAAACCAGGCGCTGATCGATCTTGGCAACAAGCCCACCGATCCCAACGCCAAGGTCACCGATCTGCCGGCGGACTGCTCGGATGGTCGCGGCACCAACTGCAACTACAATGCCGCCTGGACGGATCCCGGCAGTGTGGTGAGCCGCGTCGCCGGACAGGGGCGCAATGGCTTCATCACCATCCCGACCGACGGTCGGGTGCCGATGCGCAAGGATGTCAAACCGTCCGATCTGGCAGGTCGTGTGCTGCCGAAGGGCTGGTCACCCAGCGACAATCCGGAAAGCCGGGCGTTGGGCGAGCGGTGCCTGATTGCGTTTGGCACCTCATCAGGTCCCGTGATGAGCCCCGGCCTCTACAACAACACCTATCAATTCGTGCAGACCCGCGATCAGATCGCGATCGTCGTGGAGATGGTGCACGACACCCGCATCGTACGACTGGGCGCTAGGCACCTGCCGGCGACGATCCGGCCCTGGATGGGCGACTCCATCGGCTGGTGGGAGGGCGACACCCTGGTCGTCGAGACTGTGAACTATCATCCGGAACAGTCGTTCCGCGGCGCGTCGGCGAATCTGAAGGTGACCGAGCGGTTCACCCCCGTCGGACCCGGGCGCATGCACTATGGATTCTGGGTCGAGGACCCGACGGTCTTCAGCCAGCCCTGGGGCGGCGAGTACGAGTTCTCGCGGCTGACAGGTCAGGTCTACGAATACGCCTGCCACGAAGGTAACTACGGCCTCGCCAACATTCTCTCCGGGGCCCGCGAGGAGGATCGCACAGGGGTCAAGACAGCGCCCACCAACATCGATCAGCGGGCAGTACAGGGCGAAGAGGGCGACGAGGAAGGCTAACTGACTGTCCGGCGCGCGAAATTGCATGCGGCGCCCGGGTCTTTGGTTTCCCAACCGGTCGGCATGTGATGAAGTCGTTCCAACAATCGGTACGGGGGAGGGTTCGTGATGAAGCGGCTGAAATTGGCGGCTGGACTGATGCTGGCCTTGGGTGCGCCGCAGTTGGCGTGGGCAGAGACCGGTTGCGCTGATCTCAAGTCGACGGTGCTGCCCCACGCCGAGGTCACAGCCGCCACGTCGGAAACGGTCGGCTCGATGGCGCTCTGCAAGCTGTCGGTCACCAGCCGTCCGACATCAACCTCAGACATTCGCATCGAGGTCTGGATTCCGGTGGGCGCCGCATGGAACGGCAAGTTTGTGCAGTTGGGTAACGGCGGATTTGCAGGCTCCATCGCCTCGGGTCGACTGAGGGCAATGGCGGCGACGGGCTATGCGGCAGCCGCGACCGACAATGGTCACCAGGCAGCGGGCACCTCGGCATCCTGGGCGCTTGGGTACCCGGAAAAGATCATCGATTTCGGCTATCGCTCGCTCAAGGAAACCACCGATGTCTCCAAGGCGCTGATCAAGGCGCAAAAGGGCGGTGGACCGCAGAATTCCTACTTCTTCGGCTGTTCCGACGGTGGTCGCGAGGCCCTGATGATGGCCCAGCGGTTCCCGACAGAGTTCGACGGCATCGTCGCCGGAGCGCCGGCCAACTACATGAGCAAGCTGTTCGGGATCGGCACGGCCAATCAGCAGGCTCTGGCCAGGCCCGGCGGCTATCTGGGCGCCCCGCAACTACAGCTGTTGCAAAAGTCCGTGCTGGCCCAGTGCGGTGGCGAAGCCTTCGTGCGCGATCCGGCGGCCTGCCGGTTCGATCCCGCCCGGCTGCAATGCAAAATGGGCCAGACCGAAGACTGTTTGACAGGCCCACAGGTCAATTCCGCCCGCACGATCTATGAAGGTCGTCGCCACTCCCGGACCGGCAAGATCGTGTTCCCCGGTTTCAGCCCCGGCGCCGAGGCGGCGGGCGGCAGCTGGCAGGCCTGGACCACGGGTCCGTCCGCCGACCGGATCGGTCAGGCGGCGTCATATCAGTTCACGTCCAACGCGCTGAAGTACTTCGCCTATGGCGACCCGGCCTTCGACTTCCTGACCATGGACGTTGGTGTCCAGTTTGACCGGGCGCAGGCGAAAATGGCGCCGTTGATCGATAGCCCGAACCCCAACCTGTCGACGTTCAGGGCCCACGGCGGCAAGCTGATCCAGTTCCACGGCTGGAACGATCCGGCGATCCCGGCGAAGTCCAGCATCCTCTACTATGAGGATGTGGGCCGCACGATGGGCGACACCTCCGGCTTCTACCGGATGTATCTGGTGCCCGGCATGCTGCACTGCGCGGGCGGCGCCGGGCCGAACACCGTCGACTGGCTGGCGATGATCGACCGCTGGGTTGTGGCCAAGGCGGCGCCTGGTCCGGTGACCGCCACCTCGGTCGCCAATGGGTCGCAGTTGCTCTGTCCCTGGCCAGGCGTGGCGCGGTCAGATGGCAAGGGCGGCTGGAGCTGCTCCACGAAAAAGAAGGGCTGAAGCCTGTGAAGACCTGGATGATTGCGACGGGTGCGCTGCTGGGGCTGGCGTTGCCGGCTCTTGCGCGGGCCGAGACGGCCTGCGCCGACCTGAGGGGCGTGAAGCTACCCCATGCCGAGGTCACGTCGGCCACGGTCGAGATGCTGGCGGCGGGCGAGGCCTGCAAGGTCAATGTGACCAGCCGGCCGACTGCGGACTCTGACATCAAGATCGAGGTGTTGATCCCGCGTGGCAGCGCCTGGAACGGCAAGTTCGTTCAGGTGGGCAACGGGGGTCTTGCCGGGTCGATCCCTTCGGGCCAGATCCGGCTTCGGGCCGAGACCGGCTATGCGTCTGCAGGTACCGATGACGGCCATGTGGGCAATGGCCGCACGGCGGTCTGGGCGCTTGGCAGCCCTGAGAAGATCCGCGACTTCGGCACCCGGTCGCTGAAGGAAACGGCCGACACAGCCAAGACCTTGATCGCGGCCCAGAAAGGCGACGGGCCGAAACAGTCCTATTTCGCCGGGTGTTCGGCAGGCGGGCGTGAGGCGTTGATGATGGCCCAGCGGTTCCCGACCGTATTCGATGGCATCGTCGCCGGCGCGCCTGCCAACTACAACACCCTGCTCACCGGCAGCCGCGCCTATATGCAGCAGATGCTGCACCGGCCCGGCGGCTACCTGGCGCTGGCGGATCTGCAACTGCTGCAGGACACGGCGCTGAAGGCCTGTGCGGCAGGCGGCCCATTTATCCGTGATCAGAAGGCCTGCCGGTTCGACCCGGGAGTCCTGCAATGCAAGTCGGGCGCGACGTCGGGTCAGTGCCTTACCGCGCCGCAAGTGGCGTCGGCACGGGCGCTCTATACGGGTCGACCGGGCCCGGACGGCCGCTCGCTTTTCCTGGGATTCACACCCGGCGCTGAAGCGATGGCCGGCGGCTTTCAGGCCTGGAACACCGGTTCGTCCTTCGAGAGCATCGGGCAGTCCGCCGGTCACAGCATCTCGTCGCAGTTCCTGAAGTACTTCGTCTATGGCGACCCGTCGTTTGACTTCCTGAAGGCCGACTTCGGACCGAAGTACGACCGCGACCGTCTAAAGGTGGCCGCTGACCTCGACGCGGTGAACGCTGATCTCGGCCCGTTCAAGGCTCATGGCGGCAAGCTGATCCAGTATCACGGCTGGAATGACCCTGCGATTCCGCCGCTGGGGAGCATCCGCTATCACGACGAGATGCGCGCCCTTATGGGCGACACGTCGGGCTTCTACCGGCTCTACATGATCCCGGGCATGCTGCACTGTTCCGGCGGGGCGGGACCCGGCAAGGTCGATATGCTGGACGTCCTGGACCGGTGGGTCACGAAACGCGACGCGCCGGCCAGCCTGATTGCGAAGGCTGAAAAGGGCGACGAGACCCAACTTCTGTGCCCCTATCCTGCGGTCGCGCGGGCAGACGGCAAGGGCGGCTGGTCGTGTCCAGCGACGAAACGTAAAGGTTGATCGCGCAATTCAAGCTTGGCCCTGCGCCACGTGTCGCGCATAAGCTGGCTTTGATCCCTTAGGGGAACCCGAATTGCAAACTCGTCGCCCGGCTCCGGCCTGAGGCGCCCAAGGCCCGGTCTGCCCGTGCAGACGTGGGGCCACTACCCGGTGCTCGCCCTTCGCGGTTCGCAGCGCCCGTCCAGTCCCGCGCGCGACGCGCAGCGGGCTCGTGATCGGAGGCGGCCTGTGCCCGTCCTCCGGAGCGGGCCCCTACTTTGGAGGACGAAAATGACACTTCCCGCAGCCCTGTTTGTGGTTTGCATGGCCTTTGTAACGGCCATGTTGTCAGGCGTGTTCGGCATGGCCGGCGGCCTGGTTCTGATGGGGGCCCTGGCCCTTGTCCTGCCGGTGCAGGCCGCCTTTGTCACCCACGGTATCCTGCAGCTGGTGGCCAACGGCTGGCGGGCGATCCTGCATCGACAGCACGTCCGCTGGGACATCGTCGGCTGGTACGCCCTGGCCTCCCTGATCGCCGGCGGCCTTGTCGCTGTGCTCAGCTTCACGCCGTCCAAGCCGCTCCTGTTCCTGTTGCTGGGGCTGGTGCCCTTTCTGACCTGGCTGCCGCAGAAATGGATCAATCTGGACGCCGGGAAACCGCCCCAGGCGTTTCTGTCGGGTCTGACAGTCACGGGCCTGAACCTGACGGCGGGCGTCGCCGGGCCCCTGCTCGACATCTTCTTTGTCCGCACCGAGCTGACCCGCCACGCCATCGTCGCTACCAAGGCCGCCACCCAGGTGTTCGCTCACCTGGCCAAGATCCTGGTCTATGGCGCGCCGCTGTTCGCCGGACAGGGCGTGGGCTTTCCGCCGGTCTGGGTGTTCGCCCTGGCCATTCCACTTTCGATGGCGGGCACCGCGGTCGGCGGCATGATCCTGAACCGGGTCAGCGACGTGGACTTCAAACGCTGGACCCGCTGGATCATCACGGCGGTGGGGATCAGCTATCTGGTGCAGGCCGCCCAGCTGATGCTGTAGCCCGGTCGCTTGTCCAAAAAAAACCGGCCGGGTCCGTAAGGGGCCCGACCGGAAAGTCATTGGGAGGAAACGCCCAGAAATGGGCATAACAGAGATATGTTTGCCAGCCCGAACTTCAACCCCGGGCTGTGACTATTTTTGGCCAAGCGTCAGAAGCCCGTCTTGCTGGAGTCTGTGATGAACCTTGAACCTACTCTGCTGGAGAACCGCTTCGTGCGGCTGGAGCCGATGACCGAGGGTCACCGCGAGGGGCTTGAGGCCGCCTGCAACGCCGACCAGGTGATCTGGACTGAGCTCTATCCGCACTCCTGGGCCAATGAGCACTTTGCGCCGACCTGGACCAAGCTGATGTCTGATCAGGCCTCGGGCGCGACCCAGGCCTATGCGGTGGT
>JANNFM010000398.1:0-5153 GCA_031379795.1 Alphaproteobacteria bacterium | reverse complement strand
GGTCAGTCCGGACGTCATCCTGGGTCATGCCGCTGTCCGTCGTGGCGTCGCGCCGATCCGGGTCGCCACCGGCGAGCACGCCCACAACCGGGTGATGTTCAAACAGCTGCTGCAGGCCGATGCGTTCGATGTGGTGCAGTTTGACTGCTGCCGTCTGGGCGGGGTGAACGAGGCGCTGGCGGTGTTCCTGTTGGCGGCGAAATTCGGCAAGCCGGTCTGTCAGCATGCCGGCGGCGTCGGGCTCTGCGAGGTGGGCCAGCACCTGGCCTTTGTTGACGCCCTGTCGATCAGCGGGTCGCTGGAGAACCGGATGCTGGAGCATGCGGGCCATCTGCATGAGCATTTCTGCGATCCGATCACCATTGATCGCGGGCGCTACCGGATGCCCCAGGCACCGGGGTTCAGCACCGAGCTGAAGGCTGAGAGCCGCCGGGACTACGCGTTTCCCGACGGCGCCACCTGGCGCGACGCAACGTGAACCTCGCCCGGCCGTGATCCTCGACGCGCACCATCACCTCTGGACGCTGAAGCGGTCCGACTATGGCTGGCTGACGCCGGACCTGACGGCGCTCTATCGGGACTTTCTGCCGGACGACCTTGAACCGTTACTGGCGGCGGCGGGCGTCACCGGGACCGTGCTCGTTCAGGCCGCGCCGAGCGAGGATGAGACCCGGTTCCTGCTGGACCTGGCCAGGGGCTGGCCGATGGTGCGGGCCGTGGTCGGCTGGACCGACATGACATCTGCGGCGGCGCCCCATCGTCTGGAACGGCTGGCGTGCGACCCGCGCCTGCGCGGCGTGCGCCCGATGGTCCAGGATGAGCCCGATCCGGACTGGATGCTGCAGGCCTCGGTAGGGGCGGCGTTTCAGGCGATCAGCCGGTGCGGCCTGACCTTTGACGCCCTGGTCCGACCCCACCAACTCGTGACACTGGCCCAACTGGTCGATCGTCATCCGGATGTGCCAGTGGTCATCGATCATGGCGCCAAGCCGGACATCGCGACCGGCCAGTTCCGGTCGTGGGCGGAGGACATTCGTGCGATCAGTCAGAGGCCCCAGGTGATGTGCAAGCTGTCTGGATTGCTGACCGAAGCGGATGATCGCACGGCGGATGCGGACCTTGCGCCCTACGTCGAACACCTGCTCGACTGCTTCGGCCCCGGGCGGCTGATGTGGGGCAGTGACTGGCCGGTGCTGACTCTGGCCGGAGACTATGGTGGGTGGCTGGCGCAGGCGCGCCGGCTACTTGGCGGGCTGGACCAGGACGCCCAGGCGCAGGTTTTCGGCCGCACGACGGCCCGGTTCTACGGCATTGAGGACATTCCATGAGCGCAAGACTGGCTGGAAAACGGGCCCTGGTGACCGCGGCGGCGGCCGGCATCGGACGGGCCGTCGCGCTGACCTTCGCCGCCGAAGGCGCCGAAGTGCTGGCGACCGACATTGATGAGGCGGGCCTCGCCGGGCTGGCTGGCGTCAAGGGCCTGACAACCCGGCGTCTCGACGTGACAGATCCCGCCGCGATCCATGACCTTTTCGCCGGGACGCCGGCGTTTGATGTGCTGGTGAACGCCGCGGGGCGCGTGGACGGCGGCACCATCCTGGAGTGTTCCGACGCCGTCTGGGATCTGGCCTTCGATCTGAACGTCCGGTCGATGCACCGGATGACCGCCGCGGCCCTGCCGGGGATGCTCGCGCAGGGCCGGGGTTCGATCGTCAATATAGGATCGGTGGCATCTTCCCTGAAGGGTGTTGCGAACCGCTACGTTTATAGTACGACCAAGGCGGCGGTGATCGGCCTCACCAAGGCTGTCGCCATGGACTTTGTGGGCCAGGGCATTCGCTGCAACGTGATCTGCCCGGGCACGGTGGACACGCCATCGCTCGGCGGCCGCATCGCGTCAGCCGCAGATCCCGAGGCCGCGCGCCGTGATTTTGTCGCCCGTCAGCCCATGGGCCGCTTCGGCACGGCGCAGGAGATCGCTAACCTGGCGCTGTACCTGGCCAGCGACGAAGCCACCTTCACCAGCGGCGCCGTCCACGTGATCGACGGCGCCTGGTCGGCCTAGTTCCGGCTCGGAATCACCACCGGCAAGGTCTCGTAGCCCTTGACGAAGCTGGAGTAGACCCGCTTGGGCGGCGCGGTGACGCGGACTTCCGGGAAGCGCTTGAGGATTTCTTCCCAGATGATGGTCAGCTGCAGTTCGGCCAGACGGTTGCCCACGCAGCGATGGATGCCGAAGCCGAACGAGATGTGCTGGCGGGGCCGCTCGCGGTCGATGATGTAGTCGTTGGGCCGCTCGATGACCTCGTCGTCGCGGTTGCCCGAGACGTACCACATGACCACCTTGTCGCCCTTCTTGATGGTCTTGCCGCGGAACTCATAGTCCTGCAGCGCCGTGCGGCGCATGTGGGCCAGCGGCGTCTGCCAGCGGATGGTTTCGGAGACCATCGAGGGGATCAGCTCGGGATTGGCGCGCAGCTTGGCGTACTGGTCGGGGTTCTGGTTCAGCGCCAGGATCGAGCCCGAGATGGTGTTGCGGGTGGTGTCGTTGCCGCCCACCGTCAGCAGCACCACGTTTCCGAAGAATTCGCGTGGCTCCATGTTGCGGGTCGCCGGGCTGTGCGCCAGCATCGAGATCAGGTCACCGGTCGGCGGCGCATTGACCTTGGCGTTCCACAGCTTGGTGAAATAGGCGTGGTACTCACCGAAGATCGCCATCTTCTGTTCCAGGGTGTCGATCAGACCCTGTCCCGGCACGGCGGTGACCACATCTGACCAGTAGATCAGCTGGCGACGGTCTTCCTGCGGCATGTCGAACAGGGTGGCCAGGGTCATGCCGGTCAGTTCCTTGGAGACCCGCTCGACCCAGTCGAATTCCTCGCCGATCGGCAGGCTGTCCAGGATCTGGCCCGCACGCTCCCGGATCTGCGGCGCCATGACCGCCAGGTTCATCGGCGAGACCGCCGGCGTCACCGCCTTGCGCTGGACGTCATGTTTGGGGGGATCCATGGCGATGAACATCGGCAGGGGATCCATGTTTGACTGGCCGCCGGCGATGGTGATGCCGCCCAGCATGTAGTCCGACGAAAACACCTGGTGATTGGTGTCGATGGCCATGATGTCGTTGTACTTGGTGATCGACCAGTACGGGCCCAGCTCATGCTCGGTGCAGTAGTGGACCGGGGCCTCGGCGCGCAGGCGCTCGAAGATCGGCCACATGGCGTCGGCCTGGAACAGCGCCGGTTGGGCCGGGTTCAGTTTTTCGAGCGGCAGTGAATAGGCCTCGGCCCGCGCCGCTTCCAGTCCCGCCAGATTGCCGTCGGCCGCCATTATCGTTTCCCCTGCGATTTCGCTCTAGTGAACGCCGATAACCGACGATTGAAAAGAGCAGATCGTTCCACACTGACTCTTAAACCTTGCCGCCGATACTCGCCAGCTATCGCCAACCGTCGGGGCCGGGACCAAAAAATGCTGAGCCAGTTCGGGGGCCATAGCCTCATCCTGTCACGTCGCAAGCTCGTGCTGGGCATGGGCGTGGGCCTTATCGCCGGCACGGCGGCTCTGGCCGAAGAGGCAGAGCACGGCGCCGCCCATCCCGCGCCGTCGAAGCCTAGAGCCCGCAAGGTCGCCCCGACCGCCAAACCGGCCGCGCCGACCGCGCCGGCTCCGGCGCCCATGGCGCACGCGCCCGCGGGCCTCGATCCGGAAGCCGCCATGGCGCGGCTGGTCGCCGGCAATGAGCGGTATGTCTCCGGCTTCTCGGCCCACCCGAACAACGACCTGGCGCGCCGGACAAAGGTCGCGGCCGGTCAGACGCCTTTCGCCACGATCCTGACCTGCGCCGACAGCCGCGTGGCGCCCGAGCTGATCTTTGACCAGGGCCTGGGCGACCTGTTCGTCTGCCGCGTGGCCGGCAATGTGGTCGATGACGCGCTGCTGGCCTCGCTGGAATACTCCGTCATCCACCTGGGCTCGACCCTGATCATGGCCCTGGGCCATGAACGCTGCGGTGCGGTGAAGGCGACCATCGACGCGCTGGCCGGTCGTGGCGACCCGGACGATGTGGGCACCAAGATCGGCGCGCTGGCAGCCCTGATCGCTCCGGCCATCCGCGCTGTTCCCGCCGACGCCGCCGACAAGCTGGACGCCGCGGTTTCGATCAACGCCAGCCATGCGGCGGCCGAGATCTTCGTCAACAGCCCGCCGCTGCGCGCCCGCGTGCTGGCCGGCAAGCTCAAGATCGTCGCCGCCCGTTACGACCTGGACGACGGCAAGGTCACGCCGGCGCGGAGCTAGGCCTCGGCCTCCAGCCGTGTCATCCAGTAGTCCGCGTCGAACGACGGGTCGCCGCTGAGGTAGCGCCAGAGCTTCACCCGGTTCACATATTCCAGTCGCCCGGTGTCCTGCTCGAACCAGGGCTCGGGCGTCATCAGGATCGCCGCCACGCTCTCGGGGTCGGACGGGGTCTTGGTGTAGAAGATCGGCCGCTGCGGCGCGCGCGGCTCGATGGGCTCCACATCCCAGCGGCGCACCTGCGAGCCCGAGGCGTGCATGCGGATCTTGAACATGTAGCGGGTGCGGTCCGACAGGTTCACCCCACCGCCGTGCCAGATGCCGTGATGCAGGAACAGCAGCGTGCCTGCCTCGCAGACCATGTGTTGCTGGCCGCGGATGTTCTGATAGCGCCCCAGCGCCACCTCGCTGACCTTGCGCAGATGGGTGCCGGGGATGAACCGGGTGCCGCCCATGGGCCGGGTCACCTTGTGCGGATAGTACATCACCTGCACGTCGAAGGCCTGACGCGGGTCGATGGTCGAGTCCTGGTGCGTATGCTGGCTGACGCTCTCGCCGCCTGAGGCCGCGTGGTAGGCGGGCGGGAAGGTGATGTGCAGGAAGTGGTGGTCGAACACCGGGTCATCGCCAAGCAGGCTCTGCAGTGCGCCGCGCACCAGCGGCAGGTCCACCAGCCGCGAGATGGCGCTGCCCTCGGGATAGGTCTGGCTGAGCGGCGTTCCGGCCGCCACCTCCGGGATCGCATTGGCAGCCAGCGTCTGGCCATAGGTTTTCATCAGCCGTTCGCCGGGTTTCGGCTCGGCCACCTCCCCGGCTTCGGCCATGAACTGCGCGTTGATCTCATCCGGTACCACGGCGTC
>JANNFM010000370.1:0-4867 GCA_031379795.1 Alphaproteobacteria bacterium | reverse complement strand
CTCAAGTCATCTTGGCCGGCGGTCAATCGAACACCGCACCTCACAGGTCGTACATATGGACGCAAGCATACGATCCTGCCCCTCTCAAACGCCTTGCAATCGGGGGCCGTCCACATATGGGTCCCGGATCTCCGCTCCGCTCCGTCCGGGATGACGAGGTAAAGGGGAATTTTGACCCGAGCTTGTCGCCGTTCATATTATCCAATCCCCTTGACATTCCCTCTCAATGTTCTATCTTTGTTCCCATGCAAGCTGCAACGCCCCTCCGCGACGCGCCAACGCTCGAGATGCTCGGGGCGCTGACCCAGTGCGCGTATGAGCTGGGCGTTGCGGCGGCGGGGAGAGCGAAAAACGCTGGCGACGATACCGCCCTGTTTCTCGCGCTCAGCACCGAGTTCCGCGACTGCTTCTTCGCCGTTCGGATGGGCATTCGACTGAGCCAGTTCGGGATCGTGGCCCCGCGTGGCCTTGCCGTGCAATCCGAACCGCTTGAACGCGAACGGCCAGAGGCAGCCGAGCGTCCGGACCCGGACCCGGACACCCCGCCCCACCGCGCCGACAGCGACCGTGACCGCGAAGGTGACCGCGAGGCTGTCAGCCTGCCCCGGTTTTTGAGAAGCCTTGGGCTCGCCGTGACCGGCGCTGAAAAACTGCAGGCCGAGTTCCCCGCCCATATCCGCGACACCACCCTGCCGACCCTGCGGGCGCTGCTGGATCAGACGTCGCCCCGACCTGGCGACGACCCTCCGCGCGGCGGGTCCGCCGTGGCGCTGCTGGCCCGACCGCCTGTGGTCCCGGCTTCGCGCGCCCGCCTGCTGGCTTCCGCTGCGAGCCCGCCACCTCCGGTTCCGCCCGCGCGCCGCGCCTCCGGCTGACGATTTTCACCAATCCCGATCTTCCATCTCCCACGGCCCACAGCCGGGGGCGATTGGGGCTGCCTGAAATTTGAATATTGAATAAGTTCGTCATTACCCGGCTTGTCCGGGTAACCCATGATCACCGCGCTCGCGGCCAACGTTCGCGGCGTTGCCGCCGAGATCCTTCCGAAACCGCCTGCGTTTATGGATCACCCGGACAAGTGCCGGGCGATGACGAGCAAAGAGGGGGTGGTTGATCCGTTGCATCGCCCGCGACAGCACCAATCACCTTATTCCGCGAACCGCCACCTCGATCGCCTCACCTAGTTCGGCCCAGTCATCAATTCGCGGATGACGTTCCGACGTCGGCGCATGGGGCCGCAACCGCAGGTCCGCCACATGCTGGAACGTCGCCGTCGTCGGCGAGTGATCCGCCACCGAATCGAGATTGCCCAGCAGGTCATCCACAAACGCTGTCGGATGCGCGGTCTGTTCCACCAGCCCAGCAGCAATCGGCCCCTTCGGACCGGTGTTCAGGATCAGGGGATGGGCCAGGCCATGCTTGCGCAGCCAGTTTGTCCGCAGGCGTTCGGCCGGGGCCGGGGCATTCGAGAGAATCAGGATCTCGGCATAATCCGACAGGCGATTCAAAGCATCGATGGCCCCCGGTGCCGGTTCCATCTGGTCGCAGTGCCCGGCGAAATAGGCGTCGAATAGCGCCCGTCCCTCGGTGACATCCAGATGTGCCGTCGCGCCGGGCCGATAGATGTTCTGGAACAGGGCGAACCTGTCGACCCTGAGTTCCAGCCCGCGGGTCAGCAGGAAGTCGCCGAAGCCCTGCATGAACAGGCCCAGCACTTCGTCCACGTCGATCAGAACCAGAGGGCGATCCGTGGACAAGCCCATCGCCTCAAGGCGCGGCGCGGGGGTGGGTGAGGGATCGGTCAATGGCGCTCCAAGGGTCGATTCACTATCTTTAAGGACATCCATGGGATGAACAGGGAACGCGTGGGGACGGTCGAACATCGGCCGGGCTGCGTACACACTGTCGGGTCTCGAATGGCGAAGAAGGTCCTCATCGTCGAGGATAACGAGCTGAACATGAAGCTGTTTCATGATTTGCTCGAAGCCCAGGGGTACGAAATCCTGGAAACCCGCGAGGGTCTTTCAGCGTTGTCGCTGGCCCGTGAGCACAAACCCGACCTGATTCTGATGGATATCCAGCTGCCGGAAATCTCGGGCCTGGAGGTCACCAAGTGGCTGAAAGAAGACGACGAACTGGCCCATATTCCCGTTGTTGCGGTGACCGCGTTCGCCATGAAAGGCGATGAGGAACGCATCCGGGAGGGGGGCTGCGAGGCCTATATCTCCAAGCCGATTTCCGTCACCCATTTCCTCGAAACCATCCGCCGGCTGTTGGCCTGACCCATGTCCGCACGCATCCTCGTCGTCGATGACATCGACTCCAACGTCCGGTTGCTCGAGGCGAAGCTGAGTTCCGAGTACTATGAGGTGCTGACGGCGTCCGACGGCCCGACGGCGCTGGCCATCGCGGCGTCCGAACTGCCTGACATTGTGCTGCTGGACGTGATGATGCCGGGCATGGACGGCTTTGACGTCTGTCGCCGTCTGAAGGCTGACCCCGCCACACGCCACGTGCCGGTGGTGCTGGTCACCGCGCTCGACGGTCGTGCCGATCGGGTGGCAGGTCTCGAGGCCGGCGCCGACGATTTCCTGACCAAGCCCATCGACGACGTGATGCTGTTCGCCCGCGTTCGCAGCCTGACCCGGCTCAAGACCGTGATCGACGAACTGCGCGACCGGGAGGCTTCAGGGCGGCGCATTGGCGTGATCGCTGGCGCTGCGTCCAGGCTGGGCGGGTCCGGCGGGCGCATCCTGTTCGTGGATGATAACGAACGCCAGGCCGAACGAATCTGCGCCGAGCTATCGATCGAACATCGCCCCATTCTGGAATCCGATCCCGCCAAGGCGCTGTTGACGGCGCGCGGGCCGGTCGATCTGGTCATCGTCAATGCGACCAGCAAGGCCTTCGACGGTCTGAGATTCGCGGCCCAGCTCCGGTCTGACGAAGCGACCCGCAGCCTGCCGATTCTGGCCGTCGTCGACCTGGATGAGCGGCAACGGGCGGTCAAGGCACTGGAGATTGGTGTCAACGACATCCTGGCCCGCCCCATCGATCCGGGCGAACTGGCAGCCCGGGTGCGCACCCAGATCCGTCGCAAACGCTATACCGACTATCTGCGGGCCAATCTGGATCACTCGCTGGAACTGGCCGTCACTGACCAGCTCACGGGCCTGCACAATCGCCGCTACATGACCGGCCAGCTTGAGGCGCTGATGCGTCGTTCCGTGGCCGGTGGCGAGCCTGTCGCGGTGCTGATGATCGACATCGACTACTTCAAGAAGGTCAACGACAGCTTCGGTCACGACGTCGGCGACGAGGTGCTTCGGGAATTCGCCGTGCGTCTGGCGTCCAACGTCCGCGCCATCGACCTGCCGGTGCGTCACGGCGGCAAGGAGTTCGTGGTGGTCATGCCCGACACCGATCTCGAGGCCGCCCGCCGCGTCGCCGAGCGAATTCGTCTGCATGTGGCCGGTTCGCCCTTCCGGGTGATGGACGGCGAGGAACTGCTGACCGTCACCATCTCCATCGGCGTGGCCGCCAGCTGCGGCGCCGGCGACAGCTCCCACGCCCTGGTGAAACGCGCCGACGAAGCGGTTTACCTGGCCAAGTCCCAGGGTCGCAACCGGGTGATTGCCAGGGCGGCTTAGAAGCTGTCAGGGATCTTCAGTCCCAACCGAAGGCCTCCGCGATCTCGGGCATGAGTTCGTTCGGCAAGAACCGGTGGGTGATCATCAGGCGCGGCCGGTCCGAACCGTTTGGCGCGGCGGCATGCAGGACGCGCAGGTCCATCAGCCAAGCGTCGCCGGACTGTCCCGTGAGTTCCACAACCTTCAGCGGCACACCGCCCACACGGCCCGCCGGCAATTCGGCGACGTCGGTCACGTTGGAGCGACTTGCGAAGAGTTGGCGGAAGAAGGGCTCCACGCGAAGGGCGGCGTTGATCTCTTTCGCCTTGAGATGCCTTCCTTCGTTCAGGAGGCGATGGGATCCGGAGACGACTACCGTCCCGCCGCCTTTTGGCTCAACGGGTTCCAGGAAGGCGAACAACTGCAGGCCAGGGCTGTTTCCACTGGCCAGTCTGGGTGTGTCCACATGCCAGCCATTGGGCAACGCCCAAGGCTGGGCGTTGGGAAGGGACGCCAGGATCTGCGGGCGTGGATAGACCTTACGGTCGAAGGGCCCGCCGCCGCTGAGGCGTTCCACGGCGGCCCTGACGGCGGGTTCTTCGATCAGAGCCTCCACTTCAGGATGGCGATGACCGATGTCCCGAGCGGGCTTGAGGCCCGTCGCGGGCCAATGGGGCCGGTCCAGATGGTCGAGGCACCAGTCGCCGTCGCTCCAGAGTCCGAGAGCCTCCATCCGGTGCAGGACCGCGTAACGCGCGTCTGCAACGCCCTGCGGACTCAGCAGCCCATCGATTTTGATGACACCTTGGCTTTGGAATTGCGCGAGTTGCGCGTCACTCAAGGGGGATGGTTGAGGCAAGACCGTCTCCTGTGGACGGCACCCCGCAGCAGACCGAGCGCCGCGCGGTGTGCGAAGCGTTCAATCCACTGCGGTACTGATTTCCCGCAGTCACCGCGAGGCGCGGTGAACAATTGGCGGACATTCGGCAACATAGTGTGCGGCGTCAAGGGCTGCGGTTCCCTCCTTTCATAGCTACGGGATGCACGGAAGTGAGTCTGCGGCCAATTGTCGGGCGTAGTCGCCTACTCCTCCCCCGTCGGGCTACGGCATTCACACATCGTCGAATATGGCTGCTTTTTTCCTTCGCCCCTTGTGGGAGAAGGTGGGCCGCGTGAGCGGCTCGGATGAGGGGTCGCGCGGCGATTGTTCCAGTAAAACAGAGTGTTATTCTGTGAGA
>JANNFM010000357.1:0-9971 GCA_031379795.1 Alphaproteobacteria bacterium | reverse complement strand
GACTCGGCGCCGACGGCGTAGCCGCCGACGGACCCGCGCCAGCGGGTCTCGGACGAGTTCTGGCCGGCCGCCGGGACGTCCTTCATCCAGCCGGTCAGCACATGGTGCACAGCCTGGCGGTCACCCGGCTTCACGGTCGAGGCGCGAATCCAGCGCCCCTCGGTCAGCGGGTTGACGGTGAAGGGCCGCTGATAGTCGACCACGCCCGAAGCAGGAACCTTGTAGGACGGAATATTGAGCACCATGTCCGGCTTGCCCAACGGCCATTCGGCCGCCACGCGCTTGACGGCGCCCAGCGGGTCGACGCCCTCGCCGCGCTCGGCTCCGGCCTCGATCCAGCCCACCAGCGTCTTGATCTCGGCAGCCGTCATGTTCTTGTTGTCGGAGAACTTTCCGACATGCGGGTCGGCGTTGTAGGGGGGCATCCGATCGGTGCGAAGCACCTCGCGGATCATCGGCGAGAAGCCCTTGACCATGGCGTAGCTGGACATCGCGAAGGGGCCAATGCCGCCCTCCTGGTGACAGGCGACACACTTGGCTTCCAGGATCGGCGCCACGTCCTTCACGTAGGAAATCTTCGCGCCCATGCCGCGGTCCGGGAAGGCGATCGGCGCGCCGTTCGTGGCCATCACCGAGGCCGGCGCCGGATTGCCGCTCATCAGGGCGTCGACGGCCGCCGCCGCACCGGACACCGGGCCACGGTAGAATACGGTCCAGGTCTTCGGGTTGATCACATAGGCTTCCGCCGAGCGGTTGACGCCCAGGCTGCTGCCAACCAGCTGGTTCGCATCCATCATGATCGGCGTCTTGAAGCCGACCTTCTGGGCCTCGGCGAGGATCGTCTCGCGGCTGTCCTTCAGGTTTGAATTCATCATCAGGACCTCGACGCCCTTGGCGCCGTAGGTCGTCGCCATGGCGTTGATGGCCGGCGCCAGTTTCTGGATGGCCGGGTCGCCATTGGCCTGGGTGATGAGAACCACTGCGGGGGCCGTCGTCATGCGGAAGAGCTCGTGGGCATCCATGTTGGCGTCCACCAGCATGAAGTTATCCACGCTCATCGGCGCATTCGCCGAGGCATTGACTGCGTTTCCGGCGCTCATGGCCTGCGGCGCGCCGTCCGTGGAGCAGCCGGCGATCAGGGCGGTGGAGGCCAGCAGGCCCAGGACACTGAGACGAACCATAGTCATCGCGTTACCCCCAAAAATGGCGCGCCGTCGGGACGCGCGTAGATATTCTTACGATGCAGCATGGCAGACCAACATTACACGATTGTTTCGCACCCCCAACGGTGCGACCGGCGGGGACGCTCGTCGCTCAAGCCAATTCTTCGGCGACGACCTTGAAGTCCGCCAGGATTGCGGGCCCGAAGTTCGTGATCATCGCCACATCGGTGGCATCGCGGCCAAAAGCCATCATCACTCGGCCGATTCTCGGTTTGTTGTGGCGAGCGTCCATCGTTCGCCACTGGCCGCCGAGGTGGACCTCCATCCAGGCGCTGAAATCCATCACACCCTCGATTGGGATGCCGATATCGCCCATGTAACCCGTGCAGTAGCGCGCCGGAATGTTCATGCACCGACACAGTGTGATCGCCAGGTGGGCGTAGTCCCGGCAGACCCCGAATTGCTCCTCATGAGCCTCGCCGGCAGTCTTGGTCGGCCGCGCATGCTGATAGCTGAACTGAATTCGCTCGTGCGCATAAGCGACAATGGCCTGAGCCCGCGCCCAACCCGGCTCAATCGCGCCGAACAGGGACCAGGCCAACAGATTCATCGCCTGGGTGTCGCAGTATCTCGACCCCAGGAGAAAGACGATCACATCGTCGGGAAGCTCATGGATGGGAGACTGCTGAGCCTCAGGGAAGGCGGGGTCCGGCGCGCCACTGTCTCGGATTACAAACTCTGAACTGAGCGTCATTCGTCCGATCGGCGCCACCAGGCGGCTGCAGAGGTTTCCGAATTGATCCCGATACTGGCTGAGAGGAACAGCCGGTTCGCTGTGAATCAGGTCCGGTGTCTCAAGATCCGCAAGCCGCTCAGTGCGGAGGCTGAGCATCAGCACCATGGGCGTCGGGGTTGGGCAGTCGTAGGTGATTTCGTAGCCACTGCGTATGCGCATCAGATGTCCTCGCGGGGTCAGGCATCTGGGCAACCCCTCTGAGGGCCGGGGGTTGCATCGAGACGCCTTGAATTGGCGTCCTGGCGTGTCGGGATTGCGAGCCTCAGCCTAGGCCAATTCCTCTGCGATCACCTTGAAGTCCGCCAGGGTCGCCGGTCCGAAATTTGTGATGATCGCCACATCCGTGGCGTCGCGGCCGAGGGCCATCATCACCCGGCCAATCCGCGGCGTATTGTGTCGCGCATCCAGGGTCCGCCATTGGCCGCCGAGATAGACTTCAATCCAGGCGCTGAAGTCCATTTCGCCGACCGGTGGAAAATCGATGTCGCCGATGTAGCCGGTGCAATAGCGCGCCGGGATGTTCATGCAGCGGCACAGGGTGATGGCCAGGTGGGCATAGTCGCGGCAGACGCCGTTGCGCTCCGTGTGTGCATCCGTCGCCGTCTTGTTGGGGCGGGCAAACTCGTAGCCGAAGGTGATCCGCTCATGGACGTACTGGACGATGGCCTGGGCCCGCGCCCAGCCGGGGGCGATATCGGCAAAAAGGGCCCAGGCGACGTCATTCAGCTCCTGGGTATCGCAGTATCGGGAACCCAGGAGGAACACGATCACGTCGTCAGGAAGCAGGTCGACCGGCGTTTGCCAGGCGTCCGGGAACACCGGGTCCGGCAGGCCACTGTCGCGGATCACGAAGTCAGCACTCAGGGAAAACCGACCCGCTGGAGCCAAAATCCGGCTGCAGAGATTGCCAAACTGGTCGCGGTACTGGGTCAGCGGGATCGAGGGCTCGCTGCGAATGACGTCCGGCGTCTCCAGGTCAGAGAGCCGCTCGGGGCGAAGATTGAGCATCAACAGCATGGGCGTCGGCGCCGGGCATTCGTAGATGATCTCGTAGCCGCACCGGATGCGCATCAAGCTTCCTTGGGCTGATAGCCCGGTTCATGTTCTCAGGATCGCAGTGAGCCGGCCGATCCGACAGCCTTGACCCCCACGCCAGCATCCATATCAAATTCGCCAGACGAAAGCCAAAGGTGCCGCAATGCGATCCAGCGACGAGCCATGGGCAGACCCTGCGATTGTCGCCAATTCAGGCGCCCTGTCGCCGTTTCTGCTGCTGGGAGATCACGCGGGACGTGCCATCCCGCCCGGACTGGCCGTATTGGGCCTTCTCGAACCGGACCTCGGCCGACACATAGCCTGGGACATCGGAGTCTTCGGCCTGGGCCAGCACCTGGCACGATCACTCGATGCGACCTTCATTTCGCAGCGCTATTCCAGGCTGGTGATCGACTGCAATCGCGACCCGGTGCGCGCCGACGCCATTCCAGAGATCAGCGACGGCACGACCGTTCCCGCCAACCTGGACCTGAGTGAGCAAGACCGCGCGCGGCGCGTGACCGGCGTCTTCAAGCCCTATCATGATCGCATCACCAACGAACTCGACACCCGGGCGGCGCGGGGCACGCCCACCGTCGTCGTAGCCCTGCACTCCTTTACGCCGGTGATGCAGGGTTTTGTCCGACCGTGGCAGTACGGCGTGCTGCATCTGGGCGGCAGCGCGTTTTCCGACGCCATGCTGGCCCGGCTGCGCGCAGAGACTGACGGACCCGAGGTTGGCGACAACGAACCCTACGCAATGGACGGCGTCGACTTTACCGTTCCCCATCATGCCATCGGTCGCGGTCTCGACTATGTGGAACTCGAAGTGCGTCAGGACCTGCTGGCCGATGACGCCGGGCAGCAAGCCACAGCTGAGCGTTTGACCCGACTGCTTTCGGCAGCGCTTTACGAATGCCTGGGCTGATCGGCGTTTGGCGCGGTCTTTGGTTGACTGACGTTAGGGCCGGGATGAAGGCTGTGTCCAACGACGACAGCCATCACCGAGGAAACCCCCATGACCGAAGCTTACATCATCGATTCCTGCCGCACCCCGCGCGGCATCGGCAAGGTGGGCAAGGGCGCCCTTGCCGACCTGCACCCGCAGCGCCTGGGCGCCGCGGTCCTGAAGGCCCTGGCCGAGCGCAACAGCCTCGACACCGGCGATGTCGACGACATCATCTGGGGCACGTCCTCCCAGCGCGGCAAGCAGGGCGGCGACATGGGCCGCATGGCCGCCCTCGACGCCGGCTATGACATCAAGGCCAGCGGCGTCACCCTGGACCGCTACTGCGGCTCGGGCATCACGGCGGTGAACCTGGCCGCCGCCCAGATCATGTCAGGCATGGAAGACCTGGTCATCGCCGGCGGCTGCGAGATGATGTCCTACACGTCCTCCAGCGCGCCCAAGCCGGATCCGGAAGCTGGCCCCATGCTGATGGACTCGGGCAACCTGCACCTGCGCGCCCAGCATCCCCAATCCCACCAGGGCATCTGCGCCGACGCCATCGCCACCCTGGAAGGCATCAGCCGCGAGGCGCTGGACGATCTGGCCCTGGTCAGCCAGCAGCGCGCCGACTACGCCATCCGCAACGGCCACTTCGACCGCGCGCTGATCCCGGTGTTCCATGACGACGGCACGCTCGCCCTCGATCACGAGGAATTCCCGCGTCCCCAGACCACGAAAGAAGGCCTCGCCGCGCTGAAGGCCTCGTTCGAGGCCATGGCCAATGTCCCTCTGGACACGAAGGGCACCACCTTCGCAGGCCTGATCAACCGGGTTTATCCCGACCTGAAGATCCAGCACTTCCACCACGCCGGGAACTCTTCGGGCGTCGTCGACGGGTCCGGCGTCGTGCTGCTGGCCTCCGGTGACTACGCCAGGAAGAACGGCCTGAAGCCCCGCGCTCGCGTGGTCGCCATGGCCAATATGGGCGACAGCCCCACCCTGATGCTCAACGCCCCGGTGCCAGCGGCGCTCAAGGTGCTGAAAAAGGCCGGCCTGACCCCGGACGACATCGACCTTTGGGAAATCAACGAAGCCTTCGCCGTTGTGGCCGAGAAGTTCATCCGCGACCTCAAGCTGGACCGCGAAAAGGTCAATGTGAACGGTGGGGCCATGGCCCTGGGTCACCCGATCGGCGCCACCGGCTCGATGCTCATCGGCACCATCGTCGACGAACTGGAGCGGCGCGGCCTGAAGCGCGGCCTGGTCACCATGTGCGCCGCAGGCGGCATGGCGCCGGCCATCATCGTCGAGATGCTCTGATGGGCCTCTCGCTTCAGCGCCGGTTCGTCACGCCGGGGCCGGGCGAGACCGTGGAAGAGATTGCCGCCCGCGCCATGCCGGACCAGGCATCCGGCGCGGCGGTGGATGCGATCCGCAGCTGGAACCTGCACATCTTCGCGATGCGCAGGCCTCCCGGCTTGCTGCTAGGGTCCGACGTGGTCTTCGTCGAACCGCCCGTTGGATGACCGCCGAAGCCATCATCGTCGGGGCCCAGATCGTCGCCGGTCATGATGGCTCCGCCGAGCTGTTGATCAATCTGCGCCACCCGAATGGCGCCGAGGGACCGGTGCAACTGGATGAGGCGACCGGCCTCAAACTGATGAAGACCTGTGGGGCGACCCATGTGGATGAGCTGACCGGCCAGTCATGGCGCCGGATCGTGGAGGGTCTCTAGGATGTACGACGTCATTGTTCGCGGTGGGCTGGTCGTGGATGGCTCCGGAACGCCGGGTTATCGGGGCGATGTCGCGGTGCTGGACGGCAAGATCGCCGCGGTCGGCAAGATCACCGGTGATGCCCGGCGTTTCGTTGAGGCCGAAGGCCGCGTCGTTGCGCCCGGTTTCATCGACCCTCACACGCACTTTGATGTCCAGCTGCTCTGGGACGGCGCCGCAAAGCCCGCCCTCGAACACGGCATCACCTGCGTGGTGCCCGGCAACTGTTCGCTCTCGCTCGCGCCCCTCAGGGCTGCGGATCGCCAGCAGGTGATCGGCATGTTCCAGCAGATCGAGGAAATGCCGCCCGCCGCCTTCACCGAGGCCTTCGACTGGACCTGGGAAGATTTCGCCGGCTACCGCGCCGCGATCGAAAAGAGCCTGTCGATCAATGTGGCGCCGCTGGTCGGCCACAGTGTGATCCGGCTGTGGGTCATGGGGCCGGACGCCCAGCAACGCGCCGCCACCGCCGACGAAATCGTCGCCATGCAGGTCATGCTGCGTGAATGCCTCGACGCGGGCGCCGTGGGTCTGTCGACCAGCTTCGTGGACGTCGATGAAAATGGCCGCCCGGTGCCCAGCCGCTTTGCCCAGTTCGAGGAGCTCGACGCGCTCTCCGCCGTGCTCGGCGAATATGGCCGGATGCTTCAGATCGTGCCCGAGTTCTACGCCATCGACATCACCATCGCGCGGATCGACCAACTGGCCGAGCTCAGCCTGAAGCACTGCATCCCCACCACCTTCTCGCCGGTGTTCGACTCGACCGCCACGCCGGACAATGTGGCGCGCACCATGGCCCGCGTGGAGGAGCAGTTCGCGCGCGGCGCGCGGGTCTGGCCGCAAATGCAGACGCGCCCCATCGACATCAGCTTCAGCCTGCTGCGCCCCAGCCTGTTCTTTGCTCGCCTGCCACGCTGGGTCCGCATTCTGCGCCAGCCGCTGGAGCAACGCATCGCCGCGCTGCGGGACCCCGAAACCGTCGAGAAAATGGTCGCTGACACCGGCCCCGATGGCGGTGAGCGCATGATGGGCAGGCTGGTGATCCGGGGCGGCGACAGCGCACCCAACGCCCTGGCTGGCCGCACACTCTCGGAGATCGCCAAGGACCGTGGCGAGGTCCCTGCCCTGGCCCTGATCAATCTGTCGCTTGAGCACGGCCTCGACGTTGCCCTGCTCAGTGCCAACGCCGGCCATGAAGTCACCGATCGGATCGGCCCGATGCTGGCCCACCCGCTGGTGCACATCGGAGCCAGCGACGGTGGCGCCCACCTGGCGTCGTTCTCCACCTACGGTGACACCGGTTATCTGTTCAGTGAGTTCGTCCGCAAGTCAGGCGCAATGAGCCTCGAACAGGCCGTCCGCAAGATCACCGCCGAGACAGCTGACATCTGGGGCCTGAAGGATCGTGGACGCCTGGAAGCCGGAAAAGCCGCCGACATCGTGATCTTCAACGCCGACACCATCGGTCGCGGCGAGGAGTATCCAACCTTCGACATGCCGGGCGACGGCATGCGCTATGTCCGCGCCGCGACAGGGATCGACACGGTGCTGGTCAACGGCCAGATCGCCTACGCTGG
Organism: Alphaproteobacteria bacterium; assembly: GCA_031379795.1. Taxonomy (GTDB): domain Bacteria; phylum Pseudomonadota; class Alphaproteobacteria; order Caulobacterales; family Caulobacteraceae; genus Phenylobacterium. The sequence continues at coordinate 2,676 of JANNFM010000357.1, read as the reverse complement.
AGGAGCCTACTCCGATGCTCGCGCGGGCGTCGTCTGCGTATAGACCCGGACGGAAGTTCTAGGCGCCCAGTTCCTGGGCGGCCTCGGGATGTTGGCGGGCCAGTCGACCGGCGGCAGCCTTCAGCGTCTGGATGGCGTCCTCGACGTCCTTGCGCTGGGCTTCAAGCTGCTCGATCCGCTGATGGAACACGCGCAGCGCCTGAGCGTTCTGGACGGCCTCGCCCTTCTCTTCGTACAGATCGAGGATATCCCGGATCTCGGCGATCGACAGACCCACGCGACGGCCGCGCAGGATCAACTGCAGCCGCGCCCGATCCTTGTAGGAATAGACCCGTGCCAGGTCCCGACGCGCCGGGGTCAACAACCCCTGCTCCTCATAGAACCGAAGCGCCCGCGGTGTGGCGCTGAACTCACGGCATAGCTGGGTAATGGAATAGGTCCGGTATGGCGGCCGGCGCAGATTGGTCAGCATGGTCATCGGCGGTTCCCTTCGTCACAGCCCCAGCACGAGCCGGGCAATGATGTCCCTTTGGATTTCGTTGGACCCGCCATAGATCGAGGCGGCTCTGTTGTTAAGATAGCGCGGCATCGCCGTCATGCCAGCCCCCGGTCCAATCGGATCAAGATTTGAGCCCGGTTCCCGCGCCGAGGGCTGGTCGACCCCCGCGTAGGGTCCGAGTGCGGCAATGGCGATTTCATCCAGCCGCTGGCGGGCTTCTGTGCCGTTGATCTTCAGCATCGACGAGGCCGGTCCCGGGTTCTTGCCCCCGGCCAACAGGCTGAGCACGCGCTTTTCCGACATGTCGATCGCCTCGACGGCGATCTTCGCGTCCGCCATCTTGCGCCGGTGATGTGGATCGTCCGCGTGGGCCGCTGCGGCGACCTCGTCGGCATGCTCCAGCCCGACCTTCAGGCCCGGCGCCGAGCCCCCGCCACGCTCGAACTCCAGCAGATATTTGGCCACTGTCCAGCCCTGGTTCTCCTCACCGATCCGGTTGGCCTTGGGCACACGAACCTCGTCGAAGAACACCTGATTGACCTCATGCTCGCCGGCCAGGGTGATGATCGGCTTCACCGAAACGCCAGGCGAGGCCATGTCGAGCAACAGGAACGTAATGCCCTGCTGCGGCTTGCCGTCGCTATTGGTCCGCACCAGACAGAACATGCGCGTCGCGAATTGGGCATGGGTTGTCCAGATTTTTGACCCGGAGAGAACGTAGTGATCCCCATCGCTTGTGGCCCGAAGCTGCAGCGAGGCAAGGTCAGATCCCGATCCCGGTTCGGAATAGCCCTGACACCAATAGTCCTCGCCCGAGAGGATACGCGGCAGGTAGTAGGCCTTCTGCTCCGCCGTGCCATACCCCATGATCACCGGGCCACACATCCGCAAGCCCATCGGCGACAAGCCCGGCGCACCGGCGCGCGCGCACTCGGCCGCAAAGATTGATCGCTGCAGTTCATTCCAGCCCGGGCCGCCGTATTCACGAGGCCAACTGGGCGCGGCCCAACCGCGCGCATTCAGGATCCGCTGCCAGGGCAGGCTGTAGCGCGGCTCGCAGAACACGCTGGTGACCAGCCGCCCCGCGGCGCGAAGATCCGGTGTCAGATTGGCGTCAATGAAGGCCCGAATTTCGCCCTGGAAGGCCAGATCGTCTGCGCTCAGTTCGAGATTCATCTCGCAATCCCATGCCATCATCTTCGCGGCCCCAAGGCCTGGTGCGGGCGGTCGGACTTGAACCGACACTTCGTTACCGAAAACGGATTTTAAGTCCGTTGCGTCTACCGATTCCGCCACGCCCGCAGCGCGGATAGCGATAGGCCGTGATCACTGTGGAGTTCAAGCCGCCACGAAAATGACGTTCCCGCGATGCAGAGTGAGAGTCACTTGGCCGGGCGTGCAAATTGGGCGCATCATTGACCTGTTGTTCCGGAGGACTCTCATGATCCGCGCTACTCTCTTCGTCGCCCTTTGCGCGTCAACGATCGGCCTTACGGCGACGCCGGCGGCCGCCAAGGGCTTGTCGTCGCTCTATTCCTGCAATTCCGAAGGCAGCGCCAATACCAAGGGTGCCGTTGTCGGAGGTCTGGTCGGCGCCCTGGCAGGCAGCCAGATCAGCAAGGACAACCGCGCCCTGGGCGCGGCGATCGGCGCAGGCCTTGGCGCTGCCCTCGGCAACAACATCGGTTGCCGCATGGATCGCAAGACCCAGCAGGATGCGCAGCAAGCGTTCCAGCGCGCGCTCGACACCGGTACGGCCCAGAACTGGTCTGACCCCAACACCGGGGCCAACGGCCAGATCCAGGTGCTGAACCGCGCCAGCAGCCCGCAATCAGGCACGGTTTCGTCTGGACGCTGGCGCTTCGCCGAGGGTGTGACCCCGGCCTCACGGGTCTCAAACCTTGGCGGAACCTATTCGGCAAAGTCGCGGGTCAACGTTCGTGCCGCACCCAACACCACCTCTCCCGTCGTGGACCGTCTTCAGGTCGGCGAACAGTTCCAGTCTGGCGGATCCGCCAATGGCGGCTGGCTGGCCATTGTCGAGGGCGGCCTCGTCCAGGGCTATGTGGCGGGATCCATGGCGCAGCAGGTCGGTGGCAGTGCGGGTGGCGATTGCCGCAGGGTCGAACAGACGATCAACGAACGCGGCCAGCCGACTGTGCGGGAGCAGTTCGACG
>JANNFM010000344.1:0-6161 GCA_031379795.1 Alphaproteobacteria bacterium | reverse complement strand
GTCAGGCCCGACTGGCCGTCGGTGATGAGCCAGTTCGTGGTGCTGCCGCTCACCTGAGTCAGGGTCGATCCGCTGGTGTACCCCTGCAGCTCGATGCGATCGCCCAGGGCGAAGTCGGTGATGGTGTCGCCTGCCGCCTGGCCGCTGTTGAACTGGAAACGGTCGGCCCCGGTTCCACCGCTAAGTCGGTCGATGCCCACGCCGCCGTTCAGGGTGTCATCCCCGGTCCCGCCGCTGATCGTGTCTGCCCCGGCTCCCCCGGTGACAAGGTTTGCTGCGGTGTTGCCGACAATCGTGTTGGCCAGATCGTTGCCAAAACCGTCGATCGCCAGAGCTCCGCTGAGAGTCAGCTTCTCGACATTGGCCGACAGGGTGAAGGTGACTGCACTGCTGACCAGGTCATTGCCCTCGCCCAAGGCTTCCACAACCGTGTCGCCAACGTCGTCGACGTAGAAGATGTCGTCGCCATCACCTCCCTCGGCCCGGTCCGCACCCAGGCCACCCGTCAGCCGGTCGTTCCCGGCGCCACCGACCAGGGTGTCGTTGCCCGCACCGCCCGTCAGCGTGTCGGCACCGTCTGCACCTGTCAGCACATTGGCGGCGGCATTGCCGGTGATCGAGTTTGCGGCCGCATTGCCGGTCCCATTGACGGCGGCGGTACCGGTCAGGGTCAGCTGTTCGAAATCTACAGGCAGGGTCAGGGTGATGGTACTGAGGACAACGTCGTTGCCCTCGCCGGCCAGTTCGGTGATCGCGTCCAACGGATCATCGACGTCATAGGTGTCGTCGCCGGGTCCACCGGCCAGGGCGTCGCCGCCCAGTCCGCCAACCAGCCGGTCATTGCCCGCGCCGCCAACCAGGGTGTCGTTCCCCGTGCCGCCGGTCAGCGTGTCATTGCCCAGCGCGCCTGTAAGAACATTGGCAGCCGCATTGCCGGTGATTGTATTGGCCAGGTCATTGCCGGTCCCGTCAATCGCCGCTGTTCCGGACAGGGTGAGGCGTTCAAACTCTGCTGGCAGGGTCAGAGACAGGGTGCTGGTGATCAGGTCGTTGCCTTCGCCCGCCAGTTCGGTGAACACGTCCAGCGGGTCATCGACGTCATAGCTGTCGTCGCCCGGCCCGCCGATCATCACGTCACCGCCGGTTCCGCCGGTCAACTTGTCGTTGCCCGCACCCCCGATCAGGGTGTCTGTCCCGGCCCCGCCGACGAGCACATCATCACCCATCGCCCCGGTCAGAACATTGGCGCCGACATTGCCGGTGAGGGTGTTGGCCAGGTCATTTCCGGTCCCGTTGACCGCCGCCGTACCGGTCAGGGTCAGCTTCTCGACGTTGGCCGGAAGGGTCAGGCTGAAGGCGCTATTGATCAGGTCATTGCCCTCGCCGCCCACCTCCACGATCACGTCCAGGGTGGTGTCGATGGTGTAGGTGTCGTCGCCCGGGCCGCCGACCAGGCGGTCCACGCCGGGACCGCCGTCCAGCTTGTCATTGCCCGCCCCGCCGGTCAGCGTGTCGTTGAACACGCTGGAGGGCACGACCCCGGCCGTGGCGGTGGTGGCGGTGATGGTGTCGGCCAGAGCGGTGCCCGTGACGCTGACGCCTGCGGTGGAAACGCGGGCGATCAGTCCGGAGACGTCGAGACGCCCGCCGGTGACGGTATTGCCGCTGAGCGACGCTGTGGCCGTTGTCGAGGCCAGCAGGTCGGCCCGGATGGTCGCCGCGCTGGCGCCGGGGCTGACCGAGGCATAGAGGGCGATGGCACCGGTCACGAACGGCGTCGCCATGGACGTGCCGCTCATCAGGCCATAACCGCCCGGAATCGTCGAATAAATCGCCGAGCCGGGTGCGCCTAGATCGACGCTGGCGAGGCCAAAATTCGAGTAGCTGGCCAGTGCGCCTGTTGACGTAATTGCCGCCACGCCAATCACCGCCTCATAGCCGGCGGCGGCCACCGTACTCAGGCTGGACGGGTACTGGGGTGTCAGATCGTTGTTGTCACCGATCTTGTCGGCTCCGCCGTTGCCGGCTGCCGCGACAAACAGGATGTCGGCCACGGCACCGCGTTCGACGGCACCTTGCAGGGCCAGGGAATGGCCGTCCGAGCCCCAGCTGTTGTTGGTCGCCACCACGTTCAGGGTGCCGGACGCGGTCGAGGCTGCCGTGACATAGTCCAGCGCCCGCACGGCGTCAGACGTAAACCCGCCGCCAGCACCCAGGAATTTGGTGACGATCAGCTGCGTGGACCAGGTGACGCCTGCGACGCCGACCCCGTTCCCGCCCTGGGCCGCGATCACCCCGGCGACATGGGTGCCGTGCCCGACGTCATCGAAGGGATCATTGTCGTTGTTGGCGAAGTCCCAGCCGATCAGGTCGTCGAGATAGCCGTTGGTGTCGTCGTCGACACCATTCTCCCAACGGACATCATTCAGAAGGTCGCCGCCGTCGATCCGGCCGTTGGCATTGATATCCGTTACAAAGCTGAGGTTGGCCGCGTTGTTCAGGTCGCGGAAGCTGATGCGCCCGTCGCCATCGGTATCGACAAGGCTGGAGCGGAACGCTGACGGGATCTCATTCGTATTGAGCCAGATGTTGAGGTAGAGGTCGATGTGGGTGTAGTCGACCCCGGTGTCCACCACGCCGACCGCGACCTTGGTGGAGCCGGTGTAGCCGCCCAGCCAGGCCTCGCCGGCCTGGCTGCCGAAGACATTGGCCCTGGCCGTGAAGTCGCCGTACATGCCCCAGGTCTGGCCGCCGGTAACGCCGGGGTCATTGCTGACATCAAAGGGCTCGGCATCTACCAGGTCGCCGACGTCCAGAGTATTGACCGCATAGTCGGGCTCGACGAACTGGATACCGGCCCGGTGGGACAATACCTCGAACGCGCGCAGCAGGCCCGGCGGCCCGGCGTCCAGCTGCACCCGGACCAGCAGTCCAAGGTCCTGGCCCGCGTTGCCGTTACTGATGACCTGGCTGATATGGCCAATGGCCTTGATCAGACCTGCGGCACCAGCGGCCGTCACGCCGGGTGCAAACTGGACCAGAACATGTCCCACGGGCGTGGCGCTGGACTGTGATCCCGATGATGCAGCGTTCGGCATAGTGTGGTCCCGTGCGGCCCGATGGCGGTCGTTTGCGCCGACGTGCGGTCAGGTCGGATCATCCTCGATCCAGCCCCTCCCGCGGACAGCGCCCCGCACTATGGGGAGATTATCAATTCGAGCGAGCGGATTCGCCTGAGAAGCGAGGGACCCGTCGCCATGACGAACACTTCGTCGGCTTCGGCTCTCTCGGCCTTTGCCGACAGCGTCGCGCGGACGAACGCACCGTCGCCGGCGATGGTGCGGCCTTCGACATCCGCAAGCAGGGGCGTGCCCTTCCATTCGGTCAGGAAGTTCTCGGCGGTTTCCACGTCGGTGAAGCGCTGCCTTCGGCCGGACAACATCGCCACATTGCCTGCCCGCCGCATGGCGTCGTCGCGCCAGCCCATCTCAGGTGTCTCGGCGGCATAGGCGACCATGGCGGTGGCCGCCCAGGGTTCGCTTCGGAAGGCCGAGGGCTCGAATGTCCGTCGATAGGCCGCGATCGCCGGGCCCGCCTCGGCCCGCGCGATGAACTCGGCGAACACCAGCCCCACGCCCATATTGCCGGCGAACTGCGCGCTCTCTTCGGACGTGCACAACACAAAGACGTCCGGGTGCGAGGGGCCGGTCGGGTTGGCCCGGATGTCGTACATCGGGTGACCTTGCGGGATCGGAACCTTGCCCGACGAATCCAGCAGCCAGGCCAGCAGCAGCTGGAAATACTGCGGGAAGGCGTCCGACCCCACCGAGCGCAATGCCCCGCCCGTTCGCCCGTCCGCGCCCAGCGCCCGGCCCAGACCCAGGTCGATCCGTCCGGGTGCCAGAGCTTCCAGCTCCATGAAGTTCTCGGCCACCTTCAGCGGTGAATAGTTGACCAGCATCACCCCGCCTGATCCCAGGCGAATGCGGCTCGTCTGCTGGCTGATGGCCGCGATCAGGATTTCCGGGCTGGGCGACCCCAGGCCTGCGATATTGTGATGCTCGGCCATCCAGAACCGGTGGTAGCCGAACGCTTCCGCAGCCTTGGCCACCTCGATGGTCTCGCGCACAGCCTGCGCCTGCGTCGCCTCGCCGGTGACGGGCGACAGGTCCAGAACCGACAACTTCATGGGTCAGTCTTCGTCCAGATAGCGCCAGGTGTCGGCCCCGTCGAACTGGCGGATGCGCAGCGTCTTGAGGTCCAGTCCGTCCATCAGCCGGGCGTTGATCGCCATCCTGTCACGCGATCCGTCCAGACTTTGCCAGTGGGTAGTGACGCCGCAGGATCGGCAACGATGGAACGCCAGCATCCGGTCGCCCCAGACATAGGGCTGCGTGCTCTGTGGCGCGGGCAGGGTCACCTCGGTCGGACTGAAGTAGGCCCAGCGCGCGCCGATGCGGCGGCAGATCGAGCAGTTGCACTCGCTGACCTCGCTCGGTGTCGACGGCACGCTCAGTTGGGCCGCTCCACAATGGCAGGCAAATTGGATCATCTGCGCTGTCCTCCCCGACCTATTGCTGAGGCCGCGGGGCCCACCTGTCCAGTCCCCGCGAGATTTGGCAGGGCGTCGCGACGGGGATTGTCAGGCGGGTGGACCGTCAATTCGTGTCCAGATTTGGGACTTGCAGACCAGGTTTCCGACCACGCACCCTTTGACCTTGATCGTGTCGGCATCAAGATGCTGGGCGGCGCCCCGAAACGTCAGGCCCAGATCAGGAACGAATACCTTGCCGCGCGCCAGCCCATCGTCGCCCAGCTTGAAATCTCGAAATAGTTGCTGACCGACCAGTTCACGGCCGCTGAAGCGCATGGCAGCCTTTTTCGAGGCCTCGGTGGCCCAGATCACGTTTCCACAGATGTTCGGGCCACAGGGATGGAGTTCAAGGTGCACCGTGTCCTTGGGGTTTCGCCATTTGCCGGTGAAGTGCTGCGTCGCTGCGGACGGCACGCTCGAAGCCGGACCGCCGATCAGGGCCATCGCCATGGCGATCGCTGCGATTCGAGTATCGATATCCATGCCGCCTGTTAGCTGGGCCGTGTGACGAACTCTTTACGTCGCTCGCTTGCGCTTCTTGAGCACGGCCGAAAAGCTCATCACCGGCTCATCCTTGCACGTGATCAGGCCTCGCACAAAAATCATGCTGCGACCTGCCTTGACCACTTCGCCGCGGCATTCGACGAGGTCCCCGATATGGGCGGTGCCGACGAACTCGCCGTTGAAGGTTGCGGTGACGCTGTGACCGTCCTGCAGCGCGTCGCGGGCGATCACGAACAGAGAGAAATCCGCAAACGTCATCACACAGCCGCCATGCAGGAACAGGCCGCCATTCATATGCTTGTGCTCGGCGCGGAACGCACAGACCGGCCCGCGCGCGTCGATCCGGTAGTAGAACGGCCCCGCCAGGTCTTCGAAGGGATCGCCGCCGGGATAGTACGACCAGCCGGCCCATTCCCCCTCGGTGACGGCCGTCAATGTCGAGGTGTAACTGTTCTGTTCTTCGCCGCCGTCCATCGATCCTCCAGATCGCCGTCGAAGCGTTTGCCCCGCCTGCGTTCCAACACTAGTTTGCCTGCGCCGCTTAAGCCTCATCGAGGACCCATCATGCAAGGCCGGACCGTTATTCTGTGCGCAAGCCTGCTGACAATCGCGTTGTTATCGAGCCGGGCGGTTGCCCAGACCGCCGCCCCGGCACCGGCTGCCAATCCGAAGGCCGTGCCTGTGGTCGAAAAGCCCGTCGATGAAAACGGTGTCCCGGCCTGGGCCAAGCGCAAGCGGATGTACCCCGTTCAATCCTGCGAAACCAAGCCCAATATCGGGGTCGAAACCTGGCGGCAGAAATATGATGCCTCTGCGCCCCAGCGCCTGAAAATTCGCACGCCCACCTCAACCTGCCACTAAGGACCTGCCCATGGCGCTCGACGCCGAGACCCGCGACCAGCTGATCGACACCGTCCGCCGCTTCGTCACCGAACGCCTGCGCCCGCTTGAGGCCCAGGTCGGCGAGAGCGACATCATGCCCGATGATCTGGTCGAGGAGATGAAGGGCCTGGGCCTGTTCGGGCTCTCGATCCCGGAAGCCTACGGTGGCCTGGAACTGACC
>JANNFM010000331.1:0-8741 GCA_031379795.1 Alphaproteobacteria bacterium | reverse complement strand
ATCAGATGACGGTGCCTACAAGGGTATGGCCGCCAGGTTGGTAATCCCCTGCTACCTGATCCGCCATCCGAGGGGCGACCTGATCTGGGATACCGGCGTACCGCAGTCGATTGCCGACAATCCCGGCGGCAAGGCGTCGGGCGGAATCACCGTCACGGTCAAGCTGACCGACCAGCTCAAGCAACTGGGCCTCAAGCCCGCCGACATCGAATACCTCTCGGTGTCCCACAGCCATTTCGACCACATCGGCAATGGCGGGCTGTTCGCCGCCAGCACCTGGATCGTCGATCCCAAGGAACGCGCGTTCGCCTTCCGCCCCGGCGCGCGGGCCGACACCTCCGGCTTCCCGGCCTATTCTGCGCTGGAGACCGCAAAGACCGTCCTGATCGAGGGTGACGCGCCCTACGACGTGTTCGGCGACGGGTCGGTGACCATCCACAAGACACCGGGTCACACGCCGGGCCACACCGTTCTGCTGGTAAACCTGGGCAAGGCAGGACCGATCCTGCTGACCGGCGACATGTGGCACATCGCCGAAAGCCGCGCCGCCCGCCGGGTGACCCGGTTCAACTTCGACAAGGCCCAGACCCTGGTCAGCATGGACAAGGTCGAAGCCCTGGCCAAGGCGACCGGGGCCCGCGTGGTGCTGGAACACGTCCCGTCCGACTTCGACGCCCTGCCGAAGTTCCCGGCGGCGCTGCGGTAGGTCGCCCTATCCCTCGGTCGGCATCAACTCGGTGTCCACCGAGGCCTGCATGGCCGGAGCATAGCGCGAGCCGGTGACCGTATCGCCGTTCACCAGCTGATCGACCCGGACCATGATGTCATCCGACAAGGTCACCGCCGCCGCCGCCGCATCCTCGCGCATATGCTTCGGCCTGGTGGTGCCGGGGATCGGGATGATGATCTCGTCCTTTTGCAGCAGCCAGGCCAGGCACAGTTGCGCCGTCGTGCAGGCGGCGTCGCGGGCCAGCGCCTCGAACGCCCCATAGAGCTTCAGATTGGCCTGGAAGGCCTCGCCCTGGAACCGGGGCATGCCGCGCCGGAAGTCGCCCTCCTCCAGCTTGGCCGCATCGCTGACTCCCCCGGCCAGGAACCCGCGACCCACCGGCGAGAAGGCCACAAACGCCACGCCCAGATCACGGCACGCGTCCAGCACGGCGATCTCCGGGTTGCGGGTCCACGGCGAATACTCGGTCTGCAGGGCCGCTATGGGGTGTACCGCATGGGCGCGGCGCAGTGTTGTGGCCGAAACCTCGGACAGTCCAACCGCACGGATTTTGCCGGCCGCCACCAGATCGGCCAGCGCGCCGACGCTATCCTCGATGGGCACCTGCCGGTCCATGCGGTGCAGATAATAGAGGTCGATGACGTCGGTCTTCAGGCGCTTCAGACTGACCTCACACAGCGCCTTGATGGTCTCGGGCCGCCCGTCGATGCCGCGCTGGGTGCCGGTGGCGTCCGTGATCCCGCACTTGGACGCCAGCACGAATTTATCGCGATGCGGACTCAGGACCTCGCCCACCAGGGTCTCGTTGTGACCCAGCCCATAGACCGCCGCCGTGTCGAAGAAGGTGTAGCCTGCGTCCAGCGCCCCCAGCAGCACACGCTCGGCCTGGTCCCGGGGCGGCGGCGCGCCATAGGCGTGGCTGAGGCTCATGCAGCCCAGGCCAATGGCGGAGACTTCGAACTGTCCGATGCGGCGCGTCTGCATGTGTGGCTCCCTGATGCGAGGTGAGAGGCGGCGTCACGGCCCGGCTGTCAAGTGCGCCCGGCGTGCAGTTCGAGGGTTTCTCCGTCCTGGATCAACACGTCGCCGTCGCGCAGCGTCCGGTGGGGAATCCGATTGGCGGCCATCCAGGTGGCGGTTCGCTCGGCCGCCTCGGCCTCGGCGTGGTCTGAACGGAAGTGGGGCACGATCGCCGCGTCGATCAATCCAAGCCCCTCCCAGACCGGATCAGGATGATAGCCGTCGGCCAGCACCGCCGGATCGTCCATGAGCTCCAGGCCTCGCAAGGACGGCGCGGCGACGCAGGCCCCGGCGCTCCAGCCGCCGTAGATCAGCTGTTCCGCCCAGACGAGGCCCGGCGCAATGGCGTCGAAACCACTCTGCCGCATGGCCCGTCGCAGCAGAAAGGCGTTGCCGCCGACAGCCCAGACCATCTGCGTGCGCGAGAGTTCGGCCAGCAACGCTTCAGGTCGCCGGAAATAGCCGCGAAGATCCAGATCATAGGCGTCGAGGCCCTGGTCGCGGAATTCGGCGATCGGGTCGAAAACCCGACGCGCATAGTCCTGGCGATCGGCGATCGGGATATGGTCCACCGCATTGGAAATCACGCCCACCCGAGCGCCAGGGCCCGCCATGCGCAGCAGTCGCGCATGGGCGTCTCCCATCCGGTGCGAGGCGAGATAAAGGCGCATGGGACGCTGTAGCCTTCCAGGCAGGGTTCGTCATCACGCCGCGCCGATCGACCCGCCGCCTGGGCGCGATCTCTCGATTCCTCATATCCGCGCCGTATATGTCAGATGCAGACAAGCAATTGGATCAACCGGGCGTTTCGGACGACAATGTCGCAAGATCGTCCGTTTGCCTTGGGAGTTGTCGTCGTGATCGAATTGCGTATTGGCCTTGTGATCTTCGCCTGCCTGACGATGGCCGCCTGTGACAACGCAGGTTCGGCCCTGAAGACCGGCGTGGGCGACTTTGCCAAGGAAGCCACCCGCACGGCGTCGGGGCTGGTGAGCGTCAAGACGGCCTGCACCGTCGCCGGCCAGAGCGAGGCGTTCTGTGGCTGCGTGCAGGACCAGGTCGGGTCAAAGCTGGACGCCAGACAGTTGCAAGGGATCACTGAAGTGATGCTCGAGACCGTGAAGACCGGCACGCTTGAGGGCGCGGCGGAGGGCAGCAAGGCGTTGACCCCCGAGACCCGCAGGGCGCTGATCCAGTGCGCCGCGCGTGGCGCCGTCGCTGGCGTCGTCGGCGAGGCGACCGGGCAGTAAGACCTCGGCAATGAGGTCAGCGTTCGCGCGCGCGCCGTCGAGCACCTTGCCCATCGGACCCGCAAAACCAAACGGCTACGCCTTCGACGTGAGCGACCTCGCCGCTTACACCGGGCTCTTCTGCGCGCGCTTCTGATCGAACCAGGGCTTCAGCCGCCGAATGGCCTCTTCCACCTCAGGCGTCGAGACTGCGAAGCTCAGGCGGATGAACCGATGGCCATCGACCGGGTCAAAGTCGATGCCCGGGGCTGTGGCGACGCCGGTGTCCTTGAGCAGCTGCTTGCAGAAGCCGAGACTGTCGTTGGTGAGCCCGCCGACATCGGCCCAGATGTAGAAAGCCCCGTCTGGCGGGGCGATCTTCTCAAGTCCCAAGGCCGGCAGCGCCTCCAGCAACAGCTCGCGGTTGCGACGATAGGTGTCGAGGTGGTCTTCCAGTTCGTCGCGGCAGTCCATGGCGATCAGCGCCGCATGCTGGGCCAGAGACGGCGCGGTCAGGAACAGCGCACCCATGTAGGCCACGGCGCGGGACGCCTCCTCGCGGGGCACGATCAGCCAGCCCAATCGCCAGCCGGCCATGCTGAAATACTTGGAGAAGCTGTTCACGACGATGGCGTCCGGGGCGAATTCCAGCATCGAGTGCGTGGGTTCGGCGTAGCTAAGGCCGTGATAGATTTCGTCGGAGACGATGCGAATTCCACGAGCGCGACAGACCTCGGCGATGGCCGCCAGTTCCAGGCCCGGGATCACGGTGCCCGTAGGGTTGGCCGGGCTGGCCAGGATCACGCCCGCAGGCGCGGGGTCCAACGCCGCCAGGGTGGACGCCGTCAGCTGAAACCGGGTCTCCGCGCCACAGGCGATCTCCAGCGGGACCATGTGCAGCGCCTTGACCGTGTTGCGGTAGGCGACGTAGCCCGGCCGGGCCATGGCGATCACGTCCCCTGGCTTGAACGTGGCCGATAGCGCCAGCACCAGCGCCGGGGACGCCCCGCTGGTAAAGGTGATCTGGACGGGCTCCAGAGTGACGCCATAGGTCTCGGCGTAGTGACGGCAGATGCGGGCCTTGAGCGGGTCGCTGGACCAGTATCCCATGGGCTCGGCATCGAGCACCGCATGAGCGGCCACGATGGCGGCCTTCGGCGCGCCGGTGGACGGCTGGCCGAATTCCATATGGATGATCGAGCGGCCCTGCGCCTTCAGCCGCTGGGCCAACCCGCTGATGGAGATGGCGTGAAAGGGGTCGACCTGAGCGGACATTCGCACGACCTAGCCGGAATCCGGCGCGCTTCACAGGCTGTTCACTACGGCGCTTAGCACCAACTTATCCATCAACGGCCTATTGAGGAGGCAGACCTGAGCGACTCTGTTCGCTCGGGGGGAAAATATCGGGGAATGAGCTGGCTTTCGGACATTTTCGCGCTGCCTAGCGCACGGGAACAAGCACTCCTGCGCGAACAGTACCGGTTCCTCACCCGCCTTGTGCCGGTGATGTATGCGACCATCGCAACGGTCATCGTCATCCTGGCCTACCTGTTTCGCTCCGACACGCCAGTCTGGTTGGGAATCGTCGCGCCAACGGCGATCAGTCTGATCATTTTTACCCGGGCCAGCCAGTGGTTCAGGGCTCGCGCTTACGCGGACACGATCAGCCCGGATGAAATGGTCAAGCAGTGTCGAAGGCTGGTCATTCTGGCACCGGTATTGTCCATCGGTATCTCTGCCGTGCTCCTGGGACTGATGACGAGTGGAGACCATTCAATTCTGCTTTTGTCTCTTGTCGTGATCTAGACATTGGCTTTTGTTACGAGTATTTGCCTTTACTCCGTTCCCGTCGCTTCTGTAAGTGTCGTTCTGGTAGTTTCAATTCCGATGAGTTCCATTCTTTTGATGAGTGTTGACCCAATCGGAAAGGGAATATCCCTGATATTTCTGGTTGTTAATACACTCGTCGTGTACATGTTGATCGAGTTATACAAGAAATTCGCCTCCCGGGTTCGCGACAATCAGGAACTTGTCGCATCCGAGTCACGTATTCAGCATATCGCCTATCATGACCCCCTGACCGGTCTCGCCAATCGACTGTTCCTGGGTGAGTTGCTTGAACGCACCCTGATGGACCTGCGCGACCATGGTCGCGCCTTCGCCTTCATCTGCGTGGATCTGGATCGCTTCAAGGAGGTTAATGACACTTTTGGTCACGCGACGGGCGACGAACTCATTCGCGTCGCAGCGCGACTGCTGCTGGACGAATGCGGACCGCTGGATGTGCTCGCCCGGTTGGGCGGCGACGAGTTCGCGATCATTCGACCTGACACCACGATGGATGACGCCGCCGACCTCGCCGCGCGCCTGGTTCGCGCCTTCACAAACCCGATCGACCTCGCCCTGGGCCGCGTATTCATTGGCGGCAGCGTCGGTGTCTGTCTGGTGGAGGACCCGATCAATGCGACCGAGTGTCTGCGGCGGGCCGACATGGCGCTCTATGAGGCGAAGGATCAAGGTCGTGGCCAATACGCCTTCTTTGAGCCGCATATGGACGCAGCTCTGCACATGCGGGTGCAGACTCGCGATGACCTGCGCGCCGCCCTTGTTCGCGGCGACCTGACGCTGGTGTATCAACCCCAGCTCCAGGACGGAAAGATCTACGGCGTGGAGGCGCTGGCCCGCTGGAACCACCCGCAGCGCGGCCCGATCTCTCCCGAGGCGTTCGTGCCCATCGCCGAGGAAAGCGGGTTGATCGACGAGCTGGGCAAATTCGTCCTGCGGCAGGCCTTCACCGACAGCCACCAGCTCGGCGAACTCCGGATCGGGGTCAATGTGTCGGCAACCCAGATCCGCAACCGGGAGTTTGCCGGGCTTCTGCGTCAGCTGCTGCAGGAGACCGGGGCTGATCCGACGAGAATCGAACTTGAGATTACCGAGGGCGTTCTGCTGGGCGATGACCCCGAAATCCGCAACACGCTGGAACAGGTTCGGACCCTGGGATTCCGGATCGCCCTTGACGACTTCGGCACCGGATATTCGAGCCTGAGCTATCTGCGGGACTATCCGATCGACAAGATCAAGATTGACCGGTCATTCATCACCAGTCTGGGGCAGGACAAGGGCGCCGACGCTGTCGTGGGCGCGATCATCCGGCTGGCCCGCGCCCTCGACCTCGATGTCATCGCCGAAGGGGTAGAGACCGAGACGCAGCGTATCCGGCTGGCTGCGCTGGGATGCGGCGACATCCAGGGCTTTCTGCTCGGCAGGCCGTCGCCGTTGTCGGCCATCATCAACACGTTGCGGATGGCCGCCTAGACCCCGCGCTCCCGGCTGCCAGCCTTGCGGCCAGGGAGACCATGAATGGCCGGGGGGATATCCGCCGGATATCGCCCCGTATATCGGGCTATCCGGCTTGACGATCCTAACTTTTTGTAACTACATAATTGACGATAGAGATTGAGTTCGATCCGGCCAAGCGGGCGCTCACGCTCAAGGACCGCGGGCTTGATTTCCTCGATGCGCCGAGGCTGTTCGAAGGTCGCTCGTTGACGGTGGTCGATGACCGCCGGAACTACGGCGAAGACCGCTTCATCAGTTACGGCTTTATCGGCGATGCGGCCATTGCTCCTGTGTGGACGGATCGCGACGGGGTGATGCGGATCATCTCGATGCGCAGGATGCATCTGGAGGAGATGAGACATGTCGGACTGGATTGATCCGGATGACGCCCCGATTCTGACGGCGGAAATTGCGGCCCGCGCCGAGATCCGCGAGGGGGGCAAGGTGATCCGTCCCGCCACGGGAACGCTGACGCGCATGGGACGGCCGCCGCTGGGCGACACGGCCAAGAAGCAGGTGACCCTGCGCCTGGACAGCGACGTTGTGGCCGCCTTCCGGGCGGGCGGTGCCGGATGGCAATCGCGCATGAACGAGGCGTTGCGCAAGGCCGTGGGGTCGCTGTGATGCGAAACGATTCAGGTTGCAGTATGGTCCGCTTTCGTACTGACGCGGCTACGTGGCAGCTCAAAGACTGAGCGTTTTCCGTCGCCCTGGTCGAAATCCGGGACGCCAGCAGAACTTTGAAGCGCCGTGCCGACGGCTTACCCTCTCCACCGTCCGCTCGGAGCCTGTCCTCGGGTCGGCATTTGGCCGAGCCCGGGGGGCGAGCGGTCCCCCTCTCTCCCGCCTGTGGTTGGAGAGGAAAAGGCCCGGTGGAGGATCCGGGGTTGCGCCACTACCCCCGTCGCCACTTGCCGCTTGACGCCATCCGTCCTGAAGGTGATGGCCGGAGGAAAGACGGGGGATTGTCATGACATCCACGACATCGAGAACAGCCAGCGCGTCCAACCGCCGCGTGCTGACGGCCAGCCTGGTGGGCACGGCGGTGGAGTTCTACGATTTCTACATCTACGCCACCGCTGCGGCGCTGGTGTTTCCCGACCTGTTCTTCCCCAAATCATCGGACTCGGCGCAGTTGCTGCAAAGCTATGCGACGTTTGCGGTGGCGTTCTTTGCCCGGCCAGTGGGGGCTGCCGTGTTCGGGCACTTCGGGGACCGGATCGGGCGCAAGTCGACGCTGGTGGCCTCGCTGCTGACCATGGGCGTGTCGACGTTTCTGATCGCATTTCTGCCCAGCTATGCCCTGGTTGGCTGGGTGGCGCCGGCACTGTTGTGCCTGCTCAGGTTCGGCCAGGGGTTCGGACTGGGCGGCGAGTGGGGCGGGGCGGCGTTGCTGGCAGTGGAGAATGCGCCGCCGGGGTGGCGGGCGCGGTTCGGCATGTTCCCGCAGCTGGGGGCGCCGGTGGGTTTCATCGCGGCCAACGGGTTGTTCCTGTTGCTCGGCCTGTTCCTGTCGCCTGAGGCGTTCCAGGCCTGGGGCTGGCGACTGCCGTTCCTGGCCAGTGCGATCCTGGTCGGTGTGGGCCTTTGGGTTCGCCTGCGCATCGGCGAGACCCCGGCATTCCAGAAGGTGCTGGATCAGTCGGAAACCAGCCACGTACCCATGGCCGAGGTGGTCCTGCGCCACCCTGGCGCGCTTATCGGCGGCACGCTGGCGGCCGTGGCCTGTTTCGCGGTCTTCTACATCTCGACGGCGTTTGCCCTGGGCTACGGGACGAAAGTGCTCGGCTACAGTCGCGAGACGTTCCTGCAGGTGCAGCTGGGCGCGATCATCTTCATGGCCGCAGGCATCATCACCGCCGGCTATGCGGCGGACGCCACTACGTCGCGGCGCGTGCTGATGGGCGGGTGCCTGGCGACCGTGGGCGTCGGCGCCGTGATGGCTGGAATGATGGGCGCGGGCTCGCTGGTGATGGTCTGGGCGTGGCTGTCGCTGGCGCTGTTCGTGATGGGCTTTGTCTATGGTCCGCTGGGGGCATTCCTGCCCAGCCTGTTCTCGCCCCGCGTCCGCTACACGGGTGCCTCGATGGTGTTCAACGTCGGCGGGATCATCGGCGGTGGCCTGACCCCGGTGATTGCCCAGAGTTTGGCCAATGACGGAGGACTGGCGCCGGTGGGCGGCTATCTGGCGGCGGCGGGCGCGGTGAGCTTTGTGGGGCTGCTGATGTTGCGGCGAAGCTACGCCGACGAGGGTTGACCGAGACCCGGAAGGCCAAGCATTCCCCCTCTGGGGTAGGGCTATCGCATATGAGTGATCAGCGAGATGAGTTTCTGATCATTCCATCTGGCCAGGAGTCCTTTGTGGCGCAGGGGGATATTGGATGGCTCGGCTCTCAAGACGTTGAGGGCCAGACGTCTGA
>JANNFM010000330.1:0-2673 GCA_031379795.1 Alphaproteobacteria bacterium | reverse complement strand
ACCCGCCCGCTGATCGCGGCGGCGACCGGCGCCTTGGCGATCTGGACATAGGCGTCGTCGGTGACCTCATACCGCCCACCGGTCAGGATCACCCAGGCCACCACAGCGGCGATCAGCAGCGGCCCGGCAAGGATGAGAATCCAGCGCCAGCGACGCGGTCTGGCCTTGGCGAGGATCTCGTTGGCGGCGGGGTCGACGGCAGCGTTCATTGTCCCGACTCTTCGTCCGGAGTTTCGATTTTCATATCCAGCAGTCGCGCCTTCAGACGGGCGAGACTCGACTGGAGTTGAGCCAGTTCGGCGTCTGACAGGGCCTGGAAGCACTCGGCCCGCAGTTCTTCCGACGTCTCGAACATCAAGGGCAGCAAGTCGTGCGACAGAGGCGTCATGTGGACCTGCCACTTCCGGCGGTCGACCGGGTCAGCGCGCCGCTCGACATGGCCGCTTTTCTCCAGCCGGTCGATGGTTTCGCCCAGGGCCACGCGGCTGATCTCAAGGCGCTGAGCCAGGGCTGCCTGGGTCTGCCCGTCCTGGCGGGAGAGGTAGGCGATCACGCGCCAGGTGGCGGTGGTCAGCCCCATTTTCCGCATGCGCTGGTCAAAGGCCATCCGCAGCAAATGCGTGACGTCGGCCAGGCCGTAGCCGATCTCAATGCGAGCGCCGGCTTCGTCGCTGGTCGCAGCTTGTGGATCACTCATGGCCGGCGGCTTTTCATCTGGACGCCATAGCCAGTGAATGTAATGCACCTTATCGTCAAGTGCCTGCCCGACGCCCGTCGGCCAGGTGGTGATGGATCTGACGACGAATTGGGGACGGTCCGTGGCCACGGCGCAGGACATCAAGAATCGCATCCCCATCACCGGCGCCCTGATGCTGGCGACGCTGATGAACACGCTGGATTCCACCATCGCCAATGTGGCCCTGCCGCATATCCAGGGCAGTGTCTCGGCGGCCCAGGACCAGATTACCTGGGTGCTGACCTCCTACATTATCGCCACCGCGATCATGATCCCGCTGTCCGGCTGGCTGTCGCAGCGGATCGGGCGCAAGAAGATGTTCCTGTTCTCGATCGCGGGCTTCACCCTGGCCTCTGTGCTTTGTGGCACGGCCACCAGCCTGCCCCAGATCGTCATCTACCGATTGATCCAGGGAGCCGCCGGGGCGTCGCTGATGCCCCTGTCCCAGGCCGTGATGCTGGACCTCTATCCGCAGCGGTTGATCCCCAGGGTGATGAGCCTCTGGAGTTCTGCGGTGATCCTGGGGCCGGTGCTCGGCCCAACCCTGGGCGGCTGGCTGACCGAGACCCTGAACTGGCGCTGGGTGTTCTACATCAACCTGCCCATCGGTATTCTGGCCTTCCTCGGTATCCAGGCCTTCATGGAGGATGACGCGGGCGGGCGACAGAGGCCGTTCGATTTCCTGGGGTTCGGATCGCTGGTGCTGTTCGTTGGCAGCTTCCAGTTAATGCTGGACCGCGGCCCCGGTCTGGACTGGCTGGACTCCCGCGAGATCCTGATCGAGGGCGCGGTGATGCTGGCCGGCCTCTATGTGTTCATCACCCACAGTGTCACGACCCGGAACCCGTTCTTCCATCGCGACCTCAGCCGGGACGCAAACTTCGTCGGCTCGGCGGTGTTCGGGTTCTTCATTGGCATCGTGCTGTTCTCGTCCGGCGCGCTTCTGCCCCTGCTGATGCAGAACCTGCTGGGCTATTCGGCGCTGCAGAGCGGGTGGGCCAGCATGCCCCGGGGTCTCGGATCGCTGATCGCATTCCTGGCCGTACCCCTATTGGTCTCGCGGTTCGGCGCGCGCCAGGTGTTGACCGTCGGTATCCTGATCTCGGCCTATGCCCTTTGGGAGATGAGCCACTTCAACCTGACCATGACCGCCGGGCCGATCAAGCTGACGGGTTTCCTTCAGGGGGTCGGCACGGGCCTGATGTTCGCGCCCCTCAGCACCCTGGGCTACGCCACGCTCCGACCCAACCTTCGTGTCGAGGGGACCATCGTCGCCACCATGTCACGGACCCTGGGATCCAGCGTCGGGATTTCCGTCATCCAGGCCCTGCTGATCAACAACGCCGCCCTGGCCCATGCGCGGCTGACGGAGCGCGTCGTCCCCGGAGATGCCGTCATCACGAGTGTGCTGCCGCCGATGCTGGACCCCTCCACCCTCACCGGCCTGCAGATGCTGAACGCCGAGGTGACCCGCCAGGGTGCCATGGTCGGCTATGATAATGTCTTCGGCTGGATGGCAGTTGCCGCGCTCTTGATGTTGCCCATGGTCCTGGTCATGCGATCGCCACCGCCGCAGAAGGCAGACCATGAAGTGACGCCGGATTAGGGGGTGTTGGGGCCGGGAACGCCGGAGGTTTCCCCCTCTGGGGGAAAGCGGCGTGAAGCCCCATAGGGGCGAGTCGCCGATGGGGGAAGATTTGAACTTTAGACACGGTGCGCCAGGCCTGTGCTCAAGCCGGCTGCCGTGCTGCAGTTTCTTCCCCCATCGGCCACTCGCGCTGCGCGCGTCGGGCCGTTTTCCCCCATAGGGTAGGGCTATCGCATATGAGTGATCAGCGAGATGAGTTTCTGATCATTCCATCTGGCCAGGAGTCCTTTGTGGCGCAGGGGGATATTGGATGGCTCGGCTCTCAAGACGTTGAGGGCCAGACGTCTGA